>JASCPF010000006.1 GCA_029959325.1 Microbacteriaceae bacterium PS02068 | reverse complement strand
CGCCCGAACAGGTCACGCCGCACCGCACCACCCTCGGCCGTGCCGCCTCCGGCGCCCGCGGCGTCGCCCGCGCCCCCGCCGTCGCCCGCGCCGTCGCCCGCGGCCTCCATCACGGTCACGAGTCGCACTCCGGCCTGCCGGGTCCCGAACACGTCTTTGGGTTCCGCGGTTGTCCCGGCACGGAACATATCCGCGACCAGGTCGTACGCGAGCTGCTCATTGCTGCGGGAATCCTCGGCGAGGTCCGTCGCGGCCGCGCGTTCCTGATCGGTCATGAACCGGGGCCCGCCGCGGCGGGGACGGAGTGCGGCATCCATCACCGACTGCCAGAACGCAGCGGTGAGGTCATCGAACACGATGTGCCCGTGCCGGCGCCCGTCCGCGTCGACGCGCATCCGGAACGAGCGTGCCTCGTAGTGCTGCGCCCACCGCGCCTCCGCCCCCGCGGGGTCGATCGCATCGCGCACCGCCCGCGCCGACGCGGCAAGATCCTCGATCGTGCACCGCGCGGCTTCGTCGATCAGCTGCTGCGCCGCGACCCGCCACACATCGACCACATCGTCGTCATCGTGCCCGTCGACCGCGGGCGGCTCCCCGAGGCCTCGCCGGATGACATCCACCTGCGCGCGCGTGATCGCCCCGTTCAGCAGCGCCGCACCCAGCGGCTGATGCCACGGCCCGCGCTCGTCAGCATCGACCGACGCGTAGCCCCCGAGCAGATCGGTGGACCCATCCGGCGACGGATCATCCACGACGCCCAGCAGCGACTCCCCCACCCGCACCACCCGGATCGCCTCGCCCCGCGGAACCCCTGTGATCTCCTGCACCATCTGCACCGGCGTGCGAAACCCCTCGGTCTGCGCCAACCCGCCGTGCCCTGCCGACCGCGCGGACCGCCGAGCGATCACCCCCGCCAACACCACCTCGAGCTTCTGCACCTCACGAGAGAGCCCCGCCACCGCCGCGAACGCGTCACGCACCGACGAATCACTCAGGCATCCCGCCCCCACAACAAGCTCTGAAACCTCACAATCCAACTCCGCAAACCGCGCCAGACGGTCCACACCGTCACGCAGATCACCGAGGAAAGTCATAGAACAAGTGTCACACACTCACACACCATGCACAACCCTTGAGAGAATCTAGTTTAGTTTATTTGTTCTACTCCTCAGATGACTGTTCCCCGCCGACGCCTCCCGCCTCCTCTCCTCGGTAGGCTGGCTCCATGCCTCATCGATCGCCGTGGACCTGCGTGCTCTGGGACGTCGACGGCACCGTGGTCGACGCCTCCGATGGCATCCTGCGCCGTCTCAAGATCGCACTCGAGCACTTCGGCAAGCCGGCGCCGACCCGGGCCGAGCTCGTGCACTGGATCGGCCCGCCGATGTTCGAGTCGTTCCAGAAGAACGTGAGCATGACCCCCGCCGAGGCGACCGAGGCCGTCGCCTACTACCGCGTCATCGGCAAGGCCGACGGCTACACGACGGGCGCGAAGCTGTACCCCGGCATCGCGGAGCTGATCGCTGATCTGGATGCCGCGGGCATTCCCCAGGCGACGGCGAGCTCGAAGCCCGAGATCCAGGTATCGGCGCTCATGGAGTACTTCGACCTGGCCCCGCACCTGCAGGCGATCGCCGGCGCGACGCCAGACGAGAAGACCCTCGCATCAAAGGCGGACATCGTCGCAGAAGCGCTGCGGCGCCTGCGCGCGGCCGGCGCTGACACGAGCCGGCCCGTGCTCATCGGCGATCGTCACCACGACGTCGAAGGCGGCGCAGCTCACGGCGTGCCCGTGATCTTCGTGCGGTGGGGCTTCAGCTGGCCGCACGAGTCAGAGGGCGCGGCGGCTGCCGTCGAGACCACGGCCGAGCTGCGCGCCCTGCTGCTGCTCGACGAAGAGTGACGTCCGGACGAAGAGTGACGTCCGGGCACGCCGAAGACGCCGCATCCCCGCAGGGCTACGACGTCGTGTCCGCATAGCGGACGGCGATCCCGAAGGATCGCATCTGAGAAGAATGACGGCCCGCGCGAACGCGGGCCGTCATCAGATCAGATGGGTCGGATGTTCTCCGCCTGCAGGCCCTTGGGGCCCTGGGCGATCTCGAACTCGACGCGCTGGTTCTCCTCGAGGGAGCGGTAGCCGCTCGACTCGATGGCGGAGTAGTGAGCGAAGACGTCTGCGCCGCCCTCATCGGGAGCGATGAACCCGAAGCCCTTCTCCGAGTTGAACCACTTGACGGTGCCCTGCGTTGCCATGAACTGCCTTACGTACGTGCGATGCCGACGCAGGCGCGCCGACAATTACCACGGTAGCCGTGCGAGCGACATTGCGCCTCATTGTGACCGAAAGGTGTGACACAAACGTTGCACGCCGTCTGCTCGTTAACCATTCGACGCCCGGGCGTCTGCGCTGTGCGCATCGCCCGGGCGTCGACGGATCCCCCCGGATAGGTCACGCTGAGCGTGACAGCGCCAACCCTACCGATGTATCGCGGAATGTGGCAGGGGGTTCATCGTGAGAATCCGCCGTGAATGGATGCCACGACCGGATGCCGCGAAGGTGCTGAACGCGAGCCGTGCGATACCCGATTTCACGGTGCTTGAGTCTCGGTTTCACAGAAGCGTCTCGTAAAATTTCTGCAGTGAACATCCCTCTCCCCCCGATAGATGTCACCGCCACGGCAATCCTCAGCGATGAGGTCTATGCACGTATCGGTGCCGCCATCCTCGATGGCACCCTTCCCCCCGGCTTTCGACTGCGCGATGTCGACCTCGCCGCCCAGCTCGGCGTCTCACGGACCCCGATTCGTGAGGCCCTGCAGAGGCTCGAGCGATTCGGGCTCGTCGAGGTCGCCGTCGGTCGGTACACCCGTGTGTCGGAGCCGAGCGAGACGATCCGGCAAGAGACCGCGGAGTTCGCCATCTACCTCATGGGCGCTGCACTGCGCATCGCCCTGCAGCGGTGCGACGACGCCGAGCTGGCGTCGATGATCACCGCGATGGATGCCTTGATCGACAGCTCGCGCCGCCAGGACGTGCGGGCGCTGTTCGGGGCATCCTTCGCCTTCTTCGAGGGCGTCACGATGGCGACCGGGAACTCCGTCGTCATCGGCATCATCCAAGAAGCGTCGTTCGCGATCCAGCGGAACCTGAGCGGCTGGGTCCCGTTCCTGACCGGCCCGATTGCGCGGGCAGAGGCGTACGTGCAACTGCGCGATTGCATCGCCGCCCGCGACGCCGACGGCGCAGAGCAGACGTTGCGATACCTGCACGGCGTGGCCTGAGCGCACACCGCTCAGTCGTCGTCCGCGACGATCTCCGCTTTGAAGCCGGCGGAGTTCTCCAGCCAGCCGGCGTAGTAGTCCGGTCCGCCCGCGTGCGGGTAGCGATCGTGATAGAGCGGATGCCAGCCGTGCTCGGCCGCGGCCGCCATGATCGCGTCCACTCGCGAGGGCGCGCCGACCCCGAACGCGAGGTGGTTCACCCCGGGCGCGCGGCGGTCATGGGTGGGCCCCGATGTATTCGGCGACGTCGTCAGAGTGAGGTAGGGGCCGCCGGCCGACCACGACTCGCCCTCGGACCACTCGCCCTCGCGGTGAAAGCCCACTTCCGCCAGCAGCCAGCCCCACTCGGCGCGGGCCTCGGCGAGATCCGCGACCCACACCTCGACATGATGAAAGCCCGCCACGGCTCAAGTCTCTCAGTGCGACCACGTACCAACGAAAAAACGGATGAACCCCCGCAGCCGGGGGTTCATCCGTTCACGATGTCCTGAGACATCACATCTGTGCGCGAGGGGGGACTTGAACCCCCACGCCCTTGCGGGCACTGGCACCTGAAGCCAGCGCGTCTACCTATTCCGCCACTCGCGCAGGGCCGACATCACTGCCGACTCAACTTCCCGAGGATATCACGCGCGCCCTCGCCGACCGAACCGCTTGCACCCGCCGGGTCTGGCGGTGCCTTTCAGGCTGTGCAACTAGCATGTACGCACCGACCGGTAAGCCTGAGGAGCCCCGTGGGACTACTTGACAGCTTCGAGAAGGGACTCGAACGCGCCGTCAACAGCGCGTTCGCCAAGTCCTTCCGCAGCGGCATCCAACCGGTGGAGATCGCCGCGGCGCTTCGCACCGAATTGGATGCCAAGGCCGCCGTCGTCAGCCGCGATCGCATCCTCGCGCCCAATGCGTTCGAGGTGCGGATGTCTGCGGCTGACCTCGAGCGCATGCGCTCGCTCGGCTCGACCCTCGACGACGAGCTGCTCACGCTCGTCGAGAAGCACGCGAAGGCGCAGGGCTTCAGCTTCGCCGGGCCCGTCTCGATCGCACTCGCAGGCGACGACCAGCTTCCGACCGGCACGCTGCGCATCGTCTCGCAGACCGCGGCGGGCACGGTGTCGTGGCGCGGCGTCGTCGATGTCGAGGGCAAACGTCACCCGCTCCGCAAGAGCCGCACGGTGATCGGGCGCGGCAGCGACGCCGACATCACGATCGCCGACGCCGGCACGAGCCGCAAGCACGTCGAGATCCTGTGGGACGGCGAGCGCGCCATGGTGCGCGACCTCGGCTCGACCAACGGCACGACCCTCGACGGGCGCAAGATCACCGAGGCGCCACTGCCCCCCGACTCGGTCGTCACGATCGGCCGCACCGACATCGCGTTCCACGTGATCGCCCAGGCGACGCCGCCCCGGCCGACGACCTCGGCATCCGACGCGACGCGTGCCTTCGGGATCGGCGACCTCTCGTGAGCGAACTGACCCTGCTGCTGCTGCAGGTCGGGTTCCTGATCCTGCTGTGGTTCTTCGTCTTCGCGGTCGTGTACTCGCTGCGCGCCGATCTGTTCGGCGTGAAGGTGCGCAAGCTGGCCGACCCGGCGCCCGCAGCAGCAGCCCCCGCGCCAGCGGCACCCACACCGTCGGCGGCGACGGCACCGATCGCCCCGGCCCCCGCGCCCGCCCGCGCCACGACTCCGAGCGGGCCGCAGAAGGCCACCCGCGACGCCGTCTCGCGCATCGTCATCACGAGCGGCCCGAAGGCCGGCCTCGAACTGCCGCTGGCGGGGGAGCCCCTCACGATCGGCCGCTCCAGCGAGTCGGGGCTCGTCATCCGCGACGACTACACATCGAGCCACCACGCCCGCCTGCTGCTGTGGGGCGATCAGTGGATGCTGCAGGATCTCGACTCGACCAACGGCACCTGGCACGACGGCACACGCGTCGCGAGCCCCGTGCCGGTGCGCGTCGGCGCCCCGATCAAGGTCGGCGCGACGACCTTCGAGCTGCGGAAATAGCCGGACTCGCGCATGGTCTTCGAGGGGTCGAGTGTCGCCATCTCCCATACCGGGAAGGTGCGCTCCAACAACCAGGATTCGGGCTACAGCGGCTCGAACCTGTTCGTCGTCGCCGACGGCATGGGCGGGCACGCGGGCGGTGACGTGGCATCCAGCATCGCCGTGCACCGCCTGCGCGAGCTCGACAGCCCGTTCACGACGACCGCCGAGGCCGAGCGCGCCCTGCAGGAGGCCATCACCTCCACCGCGACCCTGCTGATCGACACGGTCGCCGAGCGCCCCGAGCTCGCCGGCATGGGAACGACCGTCAGTGCGCTGGACATGGTCGACGACTACGCCGTGATCGCGCACATCGGCGACTCGCGCATCTACCTCTACCGCGACGACGCGCTCACCCAGATCACGACCGACCACACCTTCGTGCAGCGCCTCGTCGACTCGGGCCGCATCACCCCCGAAGAGGCGCGCTACCACCCGCGTCGCTCGGTGCTCATGCGCGTGCTCGGCGACATGGATCCCGATCCCGAGATCGACACGTTCATCATGCCGACGCAGCCCGGCGACCGCTGGCTGCTCTGCTCCGACGGCCTCTGCGGTGTCGTCGATGACGCGCACACGGGCAAGGTGCTCTCGAACCACCTTCCGCCCGGGCGCACGGCCGATCTGCTGCTGAAACAGGCGCTGGATGCCGGGGCCCCCGACAACGTGACCATCGTGATCGTCGACGTGGGCGGCAGCCACCCGATGTTCAGCGGCACGCCGACGATCGTCGGATCGGCGTCGAACCCGCAGGGCATCGAGGTTCCCGCCGCGCGGCCCGGGCGCACCAGCTGGCTGCACCCGAACCGCGGTGCCGCGAACGAGCCGTCCCACTTCGAGCCCGCGCCCGAGTTCCTCGAAGAGCTCATCGAAGAGGACCGTCGCCGCGCACGTCGGCGTCGCGTCTGGTGGATCGTCGGGTTCGTCGTCGTGATCGGGGCCCTCCTCGCGGCAGCCCTCGGCGCCTACAGCTGGACGCAGACGCGCTATTTCGTCGGGGCCGACGACAACTCGGTCGTCATCTACCGCGGCATCCAGCAAGACCTCGGTCCGATTCCGCTGTCCACGCCGTACCACGACACCGGCATCCTGCTCGCCGATCTGCCGTTCTATCAGCGCCTCGCGGTGCAGGAGACCATCTCGGCGCGCTCGCTCGCCGACGCGCAGGCGATCGTCGCGTCGTTGGGCGGGGGAGGATCGCCGTGACCGACACCCACACCGGCATCGTGACGACCGACACCACCGTCGTGAAGGCGCTGCGGCGCTTGCGGCTGCCGCAGACGCAGCGCAACCGCGAGCTCGCCCTGCTGCTGTTCGCGTTCGTCATCAACGGCGCGATGGTCGCGCTCGTGCAGCTCGGCGCCGTCGGGGCGATCGACTGGACGTTCCTGTACTACTGCGGCGGTCTCACCGTTCTGGTGCTCGGCCTGCACATCGTGCTGCGCTACCGCGCGCAGCAGGCCGACCCGTTCGTCGTGCCGATCGCGACGCTGCTGTCGGGCCTCGGCCTCGCGATGATCTACCGCATCGACATAGAGAAGAAGGTCTCGGGCTGGGAGGCGCTCTCGACGCGGCAGCTCGTCTGGCTCGTCATCGCGATCGGCGCGGCCGTCGCGATCGTGATCTTCCTGCGCAACTACCGCGTGCTGCTGCGCTACACGTACGTGTTCGGCTTTGCCGGCATCCTGCTGCTCCTGCTGCCGTTCGTTCCGGGCCTCGGCACCGATGCGGGCGCCGACGTCTGGATCTCGATCGGCGGCATCTTCTCGTTCCAGCCCGGTGAGCTCGCCAAGATCTGCCTCGCGATCTTCTTCGCGGGGTACCTCGTGCGCACCCGCGACGCGCTCACGTCGGTCGGCACGCGCTTCCTCGGCATGACGTGGCCGCGCCCGCGCGAACTCGGTCCGCTGCTGCTGCTGTGGGCGGGCGCGATGGGCATCATCGTGCTGCAGCGCGACCTCGGCACCGGAATGCTGATCTTCGGCATGTTCGTCGCGATGCTCTACATCGCGACCGGCAAGACGAGCTGGGTCGTCCTCGGCATCACGCTCGTCGCGGCCGGCGTCGCCATCGCGACGACGATCCTGCCGTACGTGCAGGCGCGCTTCACGAACTGGCTGCACCCGTTCGATCCCGAGACGGTCAACGGCTCGAGCTACCAGCTCGTGAGCGGCATCTTCGGGCTCGCCCAGGGCGGGCTGCTCGGCACCGGCCTCGGGCGCGGACGGCCGGGGCTCACCCCGCTATCGCAGAGCGACTACATCTTCCCGAGCCTCGGCGAAGAGCTCGGCCTCGTCGGCGTGTTCGCGATCCTCTGCCTCTACATGGTGTTCACCAGTCGTGGTCTGCGCATCGGCATGGCCGGGCAGGATGACTTCGGCAAGCTGCTGGCGACCGGCCTCTCGTTCACGCTCGCCCTGCAGGTGTTCATCATGGTCGGCGGCGTCACCCGCGTGATCCCGCTGACCGGCCTGACGACGCCTTTCCTCGCCGCCGGCGGTTCGTCGCTCATCGCGAACTGGATCATCGTCGCGCTGCTGCTGCGCATCTCTGATGCGGTGCGCTCGAGGCCCCGGGTGGTGATCGGATGACGAAAGAGCTCCGCCGTCTCAGCATCGTCATGCTCGTGATGTTCCTCGCCCTGTTCGGCTCGACCAGCTGGATCCAGGTCGTGCAGGCCGGAAACCTCGCCGACAACTCCGAGAACCGGCGCTCGCTCTACGACTCGTTCGAGGTGCAGCGCGGGTCGATCATCGCCGGCGACCAGGTCATCGCGACGTCGGTGCCGTCAGACGACATCTACAGCTGGCAGCGGCAGTACGCGGATGCCGCGATGTGGGCCCCCGTGACGGGCTACCTCAACCCGGTGCTGGGTTCGGCCACCGGCATCGAACGCGCGATGAACAGCGAGCTGTCGGGCACCGCCGGCTCGCAGTTCTTCTCCCGCGTCGACCAGATCATCACCGGGCAGCCGCCGCGCGGGTCGAACGTTCTGCTGACGCTCGACCCGGCTGTGCAGAAGGCCGCCTACGACGCGCTCGGCTCGTACGAGGGCGCCGTGGTCGCCTACGAGCCCAAGACGGGTCGCGTGCTCGCGATGGCCACCAGCCCGAGCTTCGACACGAACACCCTCGCGACCCACAGCGCGAAGGAGGTGAACGCCACGTACGACCAGCTGCTGGCCGACCCGAACAAGCCGCTCTGGAATCGTGCGACCGGCGACAGCCTGAACCCGCCCGGATCGACGTTCAAGCTCGTGGTCGCATCAGCCGCCCTGGCATCCGGAAACTTCACACCCGAATCGACGTTCCCGAACCCGGCAACCTACGTGCTGCCGGGCACGTCGACGACGATCCGCAACTTCGACGGCGGCACGTGCGGGCCGGGCGATGTCGTCTCGATCGCGACCGCGCTGCGACTCAGCTGCAACATCCCGATGGCGCAGCTCGCCGTCGCCCTGGGCGACGACGCGATCCGCGCCGAGGCGGAGAAGTACGGCTTCGACCACAGCTTCGACATCCCCCTGAAGACCACGGCATCCACCTATCCGGCCGGCCCGCTCGAAGACTCGCAGACGGCCCTCACCGGATTCGGTCAGTTCAACGTGAAGGCCTCGCCGCTGCAGATGGCGATGGTCGCGGGGGGCATCGCCAACGGCGGTGTCGTCATGAACCCGCGGATGGTCGACCAGGTCGTCGCCCCTGACCTCACGGTGCAGAAGACATTCGAGAACACCGAATTCGGTCGGGCGCTGTCGGCGGCGGATGCCAGCACGATGACCACCATGATGATCGCCAATGTCAGCAACGGTGCAGCGAGCGGTGCAAGAATAGACGGCGTCGACGTGGCGGGGAAGACCGGCACGGCGGAGCACGACCCGGGGGATCCCTACACCCTCTGGTTCACCGGGTTCGCACCGGCGGAGGACCCCCAGGTTGCCGTCGCGGTGATGATCGAGAACGGCGGAGGGCTCGGGCAGTCCGGCACGAGCAACGGGATCGCGGCCCCCATCGCGAAGAAAGTCATAGAGGCGGTGCTGGGCAGATGAGACCGACGCAGGGTGTGAGTTTCGGCGGGCGCTACGAGCTGGACTCGAGGATCGCCATCGGCGGCATGGGCGAGGTCTGGGAGGCCACCGACCACGTCATCGGCCGCACGGTCGCGATCAAGATCCTCAAAGACGAGTACATGGGCGACCCGGGCTTCCTCGAGCGCTTCCGCGCCGAGGCCCGCCACGCCGCGCTCGTCAACCACGAGGGCATCGCGAGCGTCTTCGACTACGGCGAAGAGAACGGCTCGGCCTTCCTCGTGATGGAGCTCGTTCCCGGCGAAGCGCTGTCGACCATCCTCGAGCGCGAGACCACCCTGTCGACCGACAAGACCCTCGACATCGTCGCCCAGACCGCGGCAGCGCTGCAGGCCGCGCACGCCGCGGGGCTCGTGCACCGCGACATCAAGCCCGGCAACCTGCTGATCACGCCCGACGGGCGCGTGAAGATCACCGACTTCGGCATCGCACGCATCGCCGACCAGGTGCCGCTCACGGCGACCGGTCAGGTCATGGGGACGGTGCAGTACCTCTCGCCCGAGCAGGCCTCGGGCCACGCGGCATCGCCCGCGACCGACATCTACTCGCTCGGCATCGTTGCGTACGAGTGCCTCGCCGGAAAGCGCCCCTTCACGGGTGAGTCGCAGGTCGCGATCGCGATGGCGCAGATCAACGACGCCCCGCCGCCACTGCCTGCGACGATCGCCGAGCCGGTGCGGAACTTCGTCCTGTGCATGATCGCGAAGAAGCCCGAGGATCGCCCGGCGACAGCGTCTGCCGTCGCGCGCGCCGCCACAGCGCTGCGACGCGGAGACATCGCCGGCGCCGTCGCGATCGTCCCGGCGATCGCGGGCGCCCGGCCCGTCGACGAGCTCACCCAGCTGCTCTCGCCCACCGGTGAGGACACGACGCGCATCCTGCCGACGGCCGCGGCGGCCCCCGCCGCGGCGCTCGGCGCCGAAGAGGGTGAGAAGAAGAAGCGCAGCCCGTGGACCTGGCCGCTCGTCGCTCTCATCGTGCTGCTGCTGCTGGTGCTCGGCGGCACGGTGTTCGCCCTGCTCTCGAATCAGGGCGACAAGCCCGAGCCCGGGCCCTCGACGACCAGCCAGGCGCCGTCGCCGTCCAAGACGCCCTCGCCGACTCCGACGGACAAGGACGTCAACCTCGGCGCGATCACACTCAAGGGCTTGACCTGCGACGCCGCGAAGGCCGCGCTCACCGCCGCGGGTTTCACCGCCGAGGCGACCTGCTCCGACGGTGATCCTGCCCCCTCCGCAGAGTTGGTCGGCACGGTGTACAAGTCGAACCCCACCGGCGGAAACGTCCCCGCCAGCACGGCGGTCGCACTGACGGTCTACGCCGAACAGACCCCGATGAGCGCTCCGGGATCACCGACGCTGAGCGCCGCCTCGGTGGCTGCCGGTGGCAAGCTGAACGCCACGTGGCAGGGCTATTCGTGCCCCGCGGGCTTCACGCCGACCAACTACGTGTTCACCGTCTCGGGCGGCACGTTCGAGGCGGGCGGCGGGACGCAGGCATCCTTCCTCATCGGTCAGCAGCCGGCCGTGATCATCGCCGGCGCATCCGGGACGGTCGTCGTGGACTACCTCGTCGAATGCGAGGATTCGTCGAACAACGTGCGGACGTCGCCGAAGTCGGCCCAGTCCGTCGCGACGATCACCCCTCAGCCCGCGCCGACCACGTCGACCGCGCCGTAATTCGCCCGTCGGTTAGGCTGGCTCGGAGTGAGCCCAGGGAGTGAAGTGTCTGCAGAGCCGCGCGTGCTGTCCGATCGCTATCAGATCGGTGAGCTCATCGGTCGTGGCGGCATGGCCAGCGTCTACCGTGGTCACGACCTCACCCTGGGCCGCGACGTCGCGATCAAAATCCTGAAGCGCGAGCTCGCCGCCGACAGCACCTTCCGCACGCGATTCCGTCTCGAAGCCCAGTCGGCCTCGCGCATGTCGCACCCCACGATCGTGCGCGTCTTCGACGCGGGTGAAGACAGCCAGACGGATGCCGACGGCACCGTCCATCCCGTGCCGTACATCGTCATGGAGCTCGTCTCGGGTCGGCTGTTGAAGGACATCATCTCCGAGGGTCCGGTGCCGATCGCCGACGCGCTGCGTTACACCGACGGCATCCTCGAGGCGCTCGAGTACTCGCACCGCGCCGGCGTCGTGCACCGCGACATCAAGCCCGGCAACGTGATGGTCACCCCGGCCGGCCAGGTCAAGGTGATGGACTTCGGCATCGCGCGCGCCGTATCGGATTCGTCGTCGACCGTCGCCGAGACCACCGCGATCATCGGCACGGCCGCCTACTTCTCGCCCGAGCAGGCGAAGGGTGAGCCGGTCGACTCACGGGCCGACGTCTACTCGTCGGGCGTGGTGCTCTACGAGCTGCTCACGGGACGCACGCCGTTCCGCGGTGACTCGCCCGTCGCGGTCGCCTATCAGCACGTCAGCGAGACTCCGCTGGCACCGTCCGAGATCGTCGACAGCGTGCCCCGCTCGCTCGATGCGGTCGCGTTGCGCGCGCTCGCCAAAGACCCGTTCCAGCGGTTCCAGGATGCGGCGTCGTTCCGTGCGGCCCTGGATGCCACCCGCGAGGGGCGCGGTCCGTCGAAGAAGCAGGTGGGCGCGCTCACGAGCGAGTTGTACGGCGCCAATCCGCGCCAGGCGGCCGAGACGGCACGGTCACTGCGGCAGCTGTCGACGGACACGACGATGCAGCGCACGCAGGCGGGGCCGCCGGCGGCGTGGATCTGGGCCGGCATCGCGGTGCTCGCCGTCGTGCTGATCTCGGTGCTGTTCTGGGTGGTCACGAGTCGGCCGGGGACGACCGTCCCGGGCAACGCCCGGGTCGTGCCGGATGTCGTGACCATGTCATGGGATCGGGCGAACGAGCTTCTGTTCTCACAGGATCTGCAGGCCGAGCAGTTCTCCGAGAGCAGCGACAAGATCGCGGAAGGCACCGTGATCCGCACAGATCCCGGTGCGGGCACCACCGTCGCGCCCGGCCAGACCGTCAAGGTCTACGTGTCGACGGGCCAGGAGATGGGGACGGTGCCGACACTGGTCGGTCTCAGCACGCAACAGGCGACCGACGCGCTCACCGGCGCGGGCCTGACGCTGGGCGCCATCACGACGCGCAACGACCCCGACCTCTCCGAGGGCACGGTGATCTCGTCCGATCCGGGCGTGGGCGAGGAGGTCGCGGTGAAGACGCCGGTCAGCCTGGTCGCCGCGAGCGGCAAGGTCACCCTGGTCGACGTCGTGGGCTACACCCTGGAGGCTGCCCAGCGCGCCCTCACCGCCGACACCATCAAGCTCACGCCGGTGGTCGTCGAGGATGCCACGTGTTCGGCGACGCCCGGCGAGCGCATCGTCGCCGCCCAGTCGCTCACGCCCGGGGACGTGCCCATCCATTCCACGGTGAACCTGACGGTCTGCACCGGCCCCTGATCTGAGGGACCAGGACGTCTTCAGCTGACCGTGCGGTGCGGGCTCAGTTCCGCGCCGCGCGCGGCAGCGCCCGCGACGCCCACGCTCTCGAGCCACGTGCCGAGCACGCGGTATCCGCCCTCGGTGAGCACCGCCTCGGGGTGGAACTGCACGCCGTGCAGCGGCAGCCGGCGATGCGACAGCCCCATGATCACGCCCGTCGCGGTCATCGCGGTGACCTCGAGCTCTTCCGGCAGCGTCGCGCGCTCGACCGCGAGCGAGTGATACCTCGTCGCGGCGAACGGCGATGGCATCCTGTCGAAAAGTGCGTCACCGTCGTGGTGCACCTCGCTGGTGAGACCGTGGACGAGTTCCGGCGCTTCTGACACCCGCGCCCCGAACGCGACGGCGAGCGCCTGGTGACCGAGGCACACCCCGAGCAGCGGCGTCGACGTCGCGGCCGCGGCCAGAACGACGTCGATCGAGGCGCCGGCCGCCTCGGGAGTGCCGGGGCCCGGTGAGATCAGGATGCCCGCGAAACCCTCGATCTTCGCGCGCGCATCACCCACGGCATCCGCCTCGACCATCGTCGTCTGCGCACCCAACTCATGCAGATAGCCGACCAGGGTGTGGACGAAGCTGTCGTGATTGTCGACGACGAGGATGTCGTCAGCCACCGACAGTGGACTCCTGCGGGGTGATGAACGGGGCGACCCACGGGAAGACGTACCAGAACAGTCCGTAGAGCACGGCGGCGAGCAGGGCGACGAGGATCAGCACCCGCAGCCACACGGGGCCGGGCAGGATGCGCCAGAGTCCGGCATACATCAGGCTGCGGCTCCGAGGGTCGGGGCGGCGAGCGACGCGGGTGCGCCATCGCCGACGGGCGTGAAACTCTCGAACACCGCGTACGCGATGATGCGCTCGAGCATGTTCAGCTTGGGGGCGCAGCTGGTCAGGGTGAGGTAGCGACCGTTCGCCTCGATGCCCGTCTGCTGGGGAACGGGCGCGAGCACCTCGACCTGCGTGTCCCGCACGTACTCCAGCGTGCGGAAGCGATAGGTGTACCAGCCGTCCGGCGTCTGGATGACGATGGCATCTCCGATCACGAGCTTGTCGATGGGGTCGAAGGGAGCGCCCGAGGTCCAGCGATGCGCCGCGTAGACGGTGTTCCCTTCGCCGCCGGGCATCGCAGTGTCGGGGTAGTGCCCGATCTCACCCTTGTCGAGAATGTCCTTGCGCGACGTTCCCGAAGCGATCGTGAACTGCCACTGCGGTCCGAACCGGGGGATGAACATCACCCCGAACGTCGTTCCGTGATCCTGCGGGCCCTGCACCGGGATCGGGATCTCCGCCGGTGCGGTCTCCGCCGGTGCGGAGCTCGTCGGTGCGGGCGTGGCAGACGTCGTGGGGGAGGGGGTCAGCCAGCTCTCTGAGAGGGCGCTCGCCTCTTGGTGCTTCTCAGACCCGATGATCCAGTCGCCGATCCACATCTGCCACGAAACGTAGAGGAGCGCGACCACACCGGCCGTGATCAGGATCTCGCCGAGCACGCCGACGACCGATGCGCGGCGGCGCGGCGGCGCGGCGGTAGTCCCCATAGTCGGATTCTCCCACAGCACGCCTGTGTTTCGGCCGCCAAGAGGATGCCTGGGCGACCGCTACAATCGGGGCATGGCACGTTCTGGCAAGGATGACGAACCGCTCATCGAGCGCAGCGAGGGTGACGGGGCCCCGAACCCGGTCTGGTTCAAGCCCATCATGCTGGGGCTCATGATCCTGGGGCTGTTGTGGGTCATCGTCTTCTACCTCAGCGGATCGCAGTGGCCCATTCCGGGCATCGGCGGCTGGAACCTCGTCGTCGGGTTCGGCATCGCGTTCGTCGGGTTCTTGATGACCACGCGCTGGCGCTGACCGTTCTCCACAGGCCATTACACGGTGTGAATTACACCGGTGTCATTCATCCCCATCTGTGGATGAAGTTGTGGATAAATCCGTGAGACGCCTCGACGGCTACGCGTAGATCGCCAGCGGAACGGCGAGCAGTGCGAGAAGGCCGACACCGACCGCGACGAGCAGCCACACCTGCGTGCGCCGCTGACGCACCGCCCGGGTGCGCGCGAAGATGAAGCCGATCAGGGCTCCGACGAGGCCGCCGCCGATGTGCGCCTGCCACGCGATGTCGTTGCCCACGAACGAGATCACGAGGTTCAGGCCGAGCAGCACGGCGATGGCCGTGACGTTGGCGCCGATATGGCGACCGATGACGAACATCGCACCGAGCAGGCCCCAGACTGCTCCGGATGCCCCGGCGACCGGGTTCGTCGGGGCAATCAGTGCTGTGAGCACCGATCCTCCGAGCGCGCTCAGCACATAGAGGGCGAGAAAACGCCACCGACCGAGCAGCGGTTCGAGGCTCCGCCCCATCGCCCATAGGGCCAGCATGTTCAAGACGATGTGCCAGATACTCAGGTGCACGAGCGTGACTGTCACGAGCCGCCACGGCTGTGTGTAGGCCAGGGGAGTGTAGAACAGCAACCAATTCTGAACGGATTGACCGAAACCGCCGGGGATCAGTCCGAGCAGGTAGAAGAAGCTCGTGACGCCGATCAGCGAGTACGTGACAATCGGTACCCCGTCCAACCGCGCTGAGGCGCGACGCCGGGGCATCCGCGTCACCGTCGCCCGATGCTCCTTCTGCTGCCGCTGCTGCTCGCCCCGCTGCTCAGCAAGGCACTCGGGGCAGATCACTCCGACCGGCAACGGCGTCTGGCACTCAGGGCAGATCGTGCGCAGGCACCGCTGACACAGCACGAAGCTCTGCCGATCGGGATGCCGGTAGCAGTAGTTGTCCGGATTGGTCCGGAAGTCGGCGTCGGTCACGCGTTGTGGTCCCCGAGCCTGGCCCGGTCCCCGAGCCTGTCGAGGGGCCGCACGTCAGACGGCCGCGACGTCGATCGAGCTGATCACGACGGGCTCGATCGGGCGGTCGCCGGCACCCGTGCGAACGGCCGCGATCTCGTCGACCACCGCGCGCGACGCATCGTCGGCGACCTCGCCGAAGATCGTGTGCTTGCCCTGCAGCCAGGGGGTCGGGTCGGTCGTGATGAAGAACTGCGATCCGTTGGTGCCCTCGGCCTTGCCGGTGATGGCGTTGCGACGCAGCCCCGCGTTGGCCATCGCGAGGATGTAGGGGCTGTTGAAGTTCAGCTCGGGGCTGATCTCGTCGTTGAAGTTGTAGCCGGGGCCGCCGACGCCCTGACCCAGCGGGTCGCCGCCCTGGATCATGAAGTTCGGGATGATGCGGTGGAAGATCACGTCCTTGTACAGCGGGCCCTCGCCCGGCTTGCCGGTCGCCGGGTTCGTCCAAGCCTGCGATCCATCGGCGAGACCCGTGAAGTTCTGCACCGTGCGAGGGGCGTGGTCCCCGAAGAGGTTGACGACGATGTCGCCGTGGTTCGTGTGAAGGGTCGCAACGGCGGTGTGGATCGTCATGCTCACTATTCTCACACCTGCAAGGGGGTTCCGCGGTCTGCGGCGTCTGGCAAGATGGGGACAAACGACCCGGATCAGGGAGGGCCCCGTGAGCCTCAGCCGCAAGCGCAAGAAGGAACTCCGCAAGCTTCAGAACCAGGCGACCACACTGTGGGAGTCACAGCAGGTTCTGCTCGGGCAGGCGGGTGACGTCGCCCGCGAGGCCGGTCGCCAGCTCGGCCACTACAACCGCGAGCAGGTGGTTCCCGGTGTGCAGCAGACGTACGAGAAGTACGCAGCCCCGTATGTGAACCAGGGGCTGCAGACCTCGAAGAAGGTCTACAACAAGAACATCGTCCCCGCCGCCGGAGCCGTCATCGGCTCTGCGCTGTCGGTGTGGGATGCCGCGAACGAGAAGCGCTCCGACCTCGCCGCCGGGCGTGGCTTCGGGTCGCTCGACCTCGCCGCGCTGCAGAAGAACGCGCAGAAGTACCGCAAGAAGGCATCCAAGCAGCTGGTCGTGAACACGGCCCCGCCGAAGAAGGGCATCGGCGCCGGCGGCGTCATCGCGATCGTCTTCGGCGTCGCTGCCGCAGTGGGCGTGCTCTACGCCGCCTGGCAGACGCTGCGTGCCGACGACGAGCTGTGGGTCGCGGACGACCCGCTGCGCGCCCCGGATGCCTGATCCGCTCGATCGCGTACGAAACGCCGCCGCCGCCCGCGGGCTCGACATCGAGCTGCGCGAGCGGCCGGCGGCGAACAGTCTGGCCGATGCGGCATCCCTGCTCGGCCTGCGGCCCGCAGACATCGTCAAGACGCTGGTCGTCAAGCGCCCTTCTCGACCCTCGGTCCCCGAGCTTGTCGAGGGGTCGACCGGTGAGTACCTCTTCGCGCTGATCCCGGGAGACCTGGCGATCTCGTGGCCGAAGCTGCGCGCCGTGGTGGGTGTGAACAAGCTGCAGTTGCCCGATCCGTCGCTCGCCCTCGCCGCCACCGGCTATGAACGGGGCACGATCGTGCCGATCGGCAGCACGACCGACTGGCCCGTGTATGCGGATGCCTCGATCCTCGGTCGACGCATCGCGATGGGCGCCGGCGCGCACGGCTGCAGCCTGTTCGTCGACGCCGACGCCCTCATCGCCGCCTATGGCGCGACGGTCGCGGACATCTCGCAGCCGTCCTCGCGCTAGGCGATCCCGGCCATCTCGAGCGCCAGCTCGACGAGCTGTACGTGGGGGATGCCCCCCAGCTCGTCGACGGTGAACCACGCCGCGCGGTCGGTCGACCCGCCCACCTCGTCGCGCAGCTCTCCGCCGGTGATGTGCGCGCGATAGACGATCCGCAGCGTGTGCAGGGGAGAGTCGCCGTCGCCGTGCAGTCGCTGCCGCGCGGGAATCACGCGTGAATGGATGCCCAGCAGTTCATCCACCTGGGCGTCGAACCCGGTCTCTTCGCGCACCTCGCGGCGCACGGCGTCTTCGGGGTCTTCGCCGGCCTCGAGCCCGCCACCCGGCAGCGTCCACGCGCCGCGGCGACCCTCGTTCCAGTGCGCGAGCAGCACGCGACTCGTCTCGTCGACGATGACGGCATAGGCCGCGACACGCAGATCCATCTGCTCACCCTACCGAGGCGGCTTCAGGCGACGTCGTCGGTCGGTGCGCGCGTTCCCGCGGGCGCTGCCTGATCGAGGCCGGTCCACACCTCGACCAGCTCGACGAGCAGTCCGTCGCGCGCGAGCGCGAACTGCGCGAGCGCGAAGTGCTCTTCACGACCATCCGTGACACCGATGACATGGGCACGCGCCGCGGCGCGATCACCGTCGCCGACGAGGTCTTCGAGCGTCATCGACTGGAACCCCGGATACTCGGCGTTGAAGCGGATCCATGACGGCCCGTCGAACTCCTCACCGGTGTGCACGAGTCGGCAGACGAAGTCGTCGGCAAGCAGCTCGGCGATGGCGTCCCACCGGTGCGCGTCGATCACCTCGGCGAGACGACGAAGGGTCTGCGCGGCATCCATCGAGGCATCCATGTCCGTCATCTCGTCAGACTACGGCGAGGGTGCGACAGAGCCGCGTGCCCGACGACGCCCGATCGCGATGACTCCGGCGCCGATCGCGATCAGCACGGCCAGCATGACCACGACGTAGGTCAGCACCCCTGGCCACCCGGCCGGTCGGTTCGGATCGAGGAATGGGTACGGGTACCACGTCGGCGCGGATCCGTCGGGTGTGGGGGTCACCCCGCCGCGCACCATCGTGTAACCGAGCCACACGATCGGGTACGCCGCGATCGCCCCGAGCGTCGACCAGGGCAGCGCCCGCCGGCGCGGCGCGACGAACAGGTCGAGCAGCAGCAGCAGCGGCAGCACGACGTGCAGGATCTCGGTCGCCCACATGTCGAGAAAATGGATGCCTGCCGAATCGGCGAGCGCCTCAGCCGTCGGCGCGCCGCGCAGCAGCACGTTGAACACGATCCCCAGTAGCAGCACCGGTCCGGTGACGAGGGCGAGCCCGAGGGCGACGGCGAAGGCCTCGACACGCGCCTCTCGGTGACGCAGCGTCCACACGACCGCGGCTGACAGCACACCGATCGTCAGGATCGCGGAGACGACGGTGAAGAGACTGAAGTAATTCGCCAGGACGAGCCCCACATCCTGCCCCTGGCGCGTCGCACGATCGACGTTCACGATGAACCCGGCGACAACGCCGCTGAGCGCGACGATCACCGTCGCAGCGCGCACGACGGTCCATTTCATGAGTGTGCCGATCTCGAAACCCCAGTATCGCTCGGTAAGTCAGGTGTAGCGCGGTCTCTCCGCCGGCGACGGGTTCGCTATCGATTTTCGATCACGCTGCGCTCCATTTTAAAGAAAGAGAACAGCGTGTCCGCCGAGTGGGGGACACGCTGGTAATGGGCCGAGAGAGAGGGGAAAACGTGGAGCCTAGGAGATTCGAACTCCTGACATCCTGCTTGCAAAGCAGGCGCTCTACCAACTGAGCTAAGGCCCCCGGTGCAAAATTGTGACGGGGTGGTGGGGCTACCAGGACTTGAACCTGGGACCTCTTCATTATCAGTGAAGCGCTCTAACCGCCTGAGCTATAGCCCCGTCCGGAGATCGGCCTCGCGGCCGTCAACCTCCAAGACTTTACCCGACGAGCGGGCAATCCGAAAATCGGGTCAGTTCGAGGTGAACCCGACGAGCAGGCCCCCGGTGACCTTCACCATGAGGTTGTAGATGCCGGCGACGACCGCTCCGAGCACCGTCACGACGATGAGGTTCAGGATCGCGACGATCGCCGCGAACGCCATCACCTGCGAGAGCCCGACATAGTCGCTGAGGGTGAAGTTGTCGTCGAACGCCTTGAAGAGCTCGTCGAGGCGGCCGATCATCCCGGTCGTCTGCAGCACCATGAACACCAGGAACGACGCCACGACCGTCACGACCGCGAGAGCGACGGCGGCCAGGAACGACAGCTTCACAGCGGACCAGAAGTCCACGTAGACGAGGCGCAGGCGCACCTGCTTCGCGCTGGTCTTGCTGGACGATTTCTTGGCCAGCTTGTCGGCTACCGTGCTCATGCGTCAGTGTCGCTCTCTTCAGGGCTCGCGGCCGTACTCTCGGCTGCGACATCGGGGGTGGCGGTCTCGTCGGTCTCCGCGGCCTGTCCCAGTGAGCGCTCTCCGTTTCGGGCGATCGCGAGGATGCGATCGTCGTCATCGGGGCGGGCGAACACGACACCCATGGTGTCGCGACCCTTGGCGGGGACCTCGGCCACGGCAGAGCGTACCACCTTGCCGCTGGCAAGAACCACCAAGACCTCGTCGTCCTCCGACACCATCAGACCACCCGCGAGATCGCCGCGATCCTCGCTCAGCTTGGCCACCTTGATGCCCAGCCCGCCACGCCCCTGCAGGCGATACTCGGCGACGCGCGTGCGCTTGGCGTAGCCACCCTCGGTCACGACGAACACGTAGGCGTCGTCGGCGGCGACCGATGCCGAGAGCAGAGAGTCGCCCTCGCGGAAGCTCATGCCCTTCACACCCTCGGTCGCGCGACCCATCGGGCGCATCGACTCGTCGGTGGCGGTGAAGCGCAACGACATGCCCTGCCGTGAGATCAGCAGAACGTCGTCGGTGTCGTTCACGAGCAGCGCACTCACGACCTCGTCGCCGCTCTCTTCGTCCTGACCGCGCAGGCGGATCGCGATGATCCCGCCCTGGCGGTTGGTGTCGTACTCGCTCAGGAAGGTCTTCTTCACCTTGCCGTCGCGCGTGGCGAGGACGAGGTGGGTCGCGACCTTGTAGTCGCGGATGTCGAGGATCTGCGCGATCTCTTCACCCGGCTGCAGCGCGAGCAGGTTCGCGACATGCTGGCCCTTGGCATCCCGCCCCGCCTCGGGAACCTCGTACGCCTTGCAGCGGTAGACCCGGCCCTTGGTCGTGAAGAACAGCAGCCAGTGGTGGGTCGTCGTCACGAAGAAGTGCTCGACGACATCGTCGGCGCGCAGCTGCGCACCCTTCACACCCTTGCCGCCGCGGTGCTGCGAGCGGTAGTTGTCGCTGCGCGTGCGCTTGATGTATCCGTCGCGGGTGACCGTGACGACCATCTCTTCCTCGGGGATGAGGTCTTCCATCGACATGTCGCCGTCGAAGCCGTGCAGGATGTGCGTGCGACGCTCGTCGCCGAACTTCTCCACGATGCCGGTGAGCTCGTCGGCGATGATCGTGCGCTGGCGCGTCGGATCGGCGAGGATCGCCTGGTACTCCGCGATCTGCCGCTCGAGCTCGGCGAGCTTGTCGCGGATCTTCTGCCGCTCGAGCGCCGCGAGGCGGCGCAGCTGCATCGTGAGGATGGCCTCGGCCTGCACCTCGTCGACGCCGAGCAGCTCGATGAGCCCCTGACGGGCGGCGTCGGTGTCGGGCGAGCGGCGGATGAGGGCGATGACCTCATCGATGGCATCCAGCGCGAGCGCGTAGCCGCGCCAGATGTGCGCGTCTTCCTCGGCCTTGCGCAGGCGATACTGCGTGCGCCGGACGATGACCTCGACCTGATGCTCGACCCAGTACGAGATGAAGCCGTCCAGCGCGAGCGTGCGCGGCACGCCGTCGACGATCGCGAGCATGTTCGCGCCGAAGTTCTCTTGCAGCTGCGTGTGCTTGTAGAGGTTGTTCAGCACGACCTTCGCGACGGCGTCGCGCTTCAGCACGATCACCAGGCGCTGGCCGGTGCGGTCGCTCGTCTCGTCACGGATGTCGGCGATGCCGGTCAGCTTGCCGTCGCGGGCGAGGTCGCGGATCTTCGCCGCGACGTTGTCGGGGTTCACCTGGTACGGCAGCTCGGTGACCACGAGGCAGGTGCGGCCCTGGATCTCTTCGACGCTCACGACGGCGCGCATCGTGATCGAGCCGCGCCCGGTGCGCTGCGCATCGCGGATGCCCTTGGTGCCGAGAATCTGCGCCCCGGTGGGGAAGTCGGGGCCGTGGATGCGGCCCATCAGCGCTTCGAGAAGCTCTTCGCGCGAGGCATCCGGGTTCTCGAGTGCCCACAGCGCACCCTCGGCGACCTCGCGCAGGTTGTGCGGCGGAATGTTCGTCGCCATGCCAACGGCGATGCCGACCGAGCCGTTGACCAGCAGGTTCGGGAACCGCGCGGGCAGCACGGTGGGTTCCTGCGTCTTGCCGTCGTAGTTCGGCTCGAAATCGACGGTGTCCTCGTCGATGTCGCGGACCATCTCCATGGCGAGGGGCGCCATCTTGGTCTCGGTATAGCGGGATGCCGCGGCGCCCATGTTGCCCGGCGTGCCGAAGTTGCCCTGGCCATCGGCCAGCGGATACCGCAGCGACCACGGCTGCACGAGACGCACGAGAGCGTCGTAGATCGCCGAGTCACCGTGCGGGTGGTACTGGCCCATCACATCGCCGACGATGCGCGCGCACTTGTTGAATCCCTTGTCGGGGCGGTAGCCACCGTCGTACATGCCGTAGATCACGCGGCGGTGCACGGGCTTGAGTCCGTCGCGCACGTCGGGCAGCGCGCGCCCGACGATCACGCTCATCGCGTAGTCGAGGTAGCTGCGCTGCATCTCGACCTGCAGGTCGACCTGCTCGATCGTGCCGTGGTTGTAGCCCGCCGTGGGGTCGGGGCGTTCTTCGTCAGTCATGATTGCTCTCTACGAGTCCGGTTCCTGAGCTTGTCGAAGGACTCAGATGTCCAGGAAGCGGACGTCTTTGGCGTTCCGCTGGATGAATCCGCGCCGCGACTCGACGTCCTCTCCCATGAGGATGGTGAAGATCTCATCGGCCGCGGCCGCGTCGTCGATCGTCACCTGGCGGAGCGTGCGCGTGTCGGGGTTCATCGTGGTCTCCCACAGTTCCTTGGCGTTCATCTCGCCCAGACCCTTGTAGCGCTGCACGCCGTTCTCTTTCGGGATGCGCTTGCCGAGCTCGGGGCCTGCGGCCAGCATCACGTCGCGCTCGCGGTCGCTGTAGACGTAGTCGTGCGGGGCGTTCGACCACTTGAGCCGGTACAGCGGCGGCATGGCGAGGTAGACGTAGCCCGCCTCGATGAGTCCGCGCATGTAGCGGAACAGCATCGTCAGCAGCAGCGTCGCGATGTGCTGACCGTCGACGTCGGCATCCGCCATCAGGACGATCTTGTGATAGCGGGCCTTGGCGACGTCGAAGTCTTCGCCGATGCCGGTGCCGAACGCCGAGATCATCGCCTGGATCTCGTTGTTGCCGAGGGCGCGGTCGAGGCGCGCCTTCTCGACATTGAGGATCTTGCCGCGCAGCGACAGGATCGCCTGACGCTCGGGGTCGCGGCCCGAGACGGCAGATCCACCCGCCGAGTCGCCCTCGACGAGGTAGATCTCGGAGATCGACGGGTCCTTGCTGGTGCAGTCCTTGAGCTTCTCGGGCATGGCGAAAGACTCGAAGACGCTCTTGCGGCGGGCAGTCTCGCGCGCCTTGCGTGCCGCGAGGCGCGCCGTCGCCGCGTCGATCGCCTTCATGATGACGCGCTTGCCCTGCTGCGGGTTGCGATCGAGCCAGTCGGTGAGCTGGTCGCCGACGATCTTCTGCACGAACGCCTTCGCCTCGGTGTTGCCGAGCTTGGTCTTCGTCTGACCCTCGAACTGCGGCTCGGAGAGCTTGACCGAGATCACCGCGGTGAGGCCCTCGCGGATGTCTTCACCCGTGAGGTTGTCGTCCTTCTCTTTGAGCAGGTTGTTCGCACGCGCGTACTTGTTCACGAGGGTCGTGAGCGCAGCGCGGAAACCCTCTTCGTGCGTGCCGCCCTCGTGGGTGTTGATCGTGTTCGCGAAGGTGAAGACGTTCTCGGTGTAGCTCGTGGTCCACTGCATCGCGAGCTCGAGCGAGATGTGCCGATCGGTGTCTTCCGACTCGACCTCGATGATCTCGTCGTTGACGACCTCGGCCTTGCGGATCTTGTTGAGGTATTCGACGTAGTCGACGAGGCCGCGTTCGTAGTGGAAGTCGTCGAACGGCTGCTTCTCGACCGCCTGCCCGTCTTCACCGTCGATGACATAGGCCGACGCGGGGCGCAGGTCGCTCAGGGTGATGCGGAGGCCTTTGTTGAGGAAGGCCGTCTGCTGGAACCGCGTGCGCAGCGTGTCGTAGTCGAAGTCGACGGTCTCGAAGATCGACGCGTCGGGCCAGAACGTGATGATGGTTCCGGTCTCTTCCGTCGCCTCGCCCTTCGCGAGCGGCGCCTCGGGCTTCCCGCCGTTCGAGAACGTCTGGCGCCAGACGAAGCCCTGGCGGCGGATCTCGACCTCGAAACGCGTCGAGAGCGCGTTCACGACCGATGAACCGACGCCGTGCAGGCCGCCCGAGACGGCGTATCCGCCGCCGCCGAACTTGCCGCCGGCGTGCAGGATCGTCAGCACGACCTCGACCGTCGACTTGGTCGGGTCGGACGAGTGCGGGTCGACCGGGATGCCACGACCGTTGTCGACCACGCGAAGAGCACCGTCTTCGAGGATCGTCACGGTGATCGTGTCGCAATAGCCGGCGAGAGCCTCGTCGACGGAGTTGTCGACGATCTCGTAGACCAGGTGGTGCAGACCCCGCTCGCCGGTGGAGCCGATGTACATGCCGGGGCGCTTGCGCACCGCCTCGAGGCCCTCGAGCACCTGGATGGCGTCGGCCCCGTACTCGTTCTCGACCTTCGCGGGCTGGGAGTGCTTCTTCTCGGGAAGTTCCTCGGGAACGCTGTCTGGGGTATCGGACGTCATAAGTTTCGCGCGCTCCTGCAGTACATCTTGATCAAGAATCAGGGTCGATCCAGTCTATCGTGCTGAGACGACGTTTCGCTGGCTGAACGGCCCTGTGGCGCGCTGAAATGGCTCGGGATGCCGACGGACGTCGTTTACCCGTAGGTATCGCGGGGGCCGCGCCCTGGAACGGCTCTGGGGCCCCATTTCCACGAGGGTACGTCCGGCCCGACGAATCGCACGTTCTGCACGGCGGCGTCGGGGAAGCGACGCATGAGCTGCGTGACGATCTCGGCGCGCATCAGCTGCAGGTTCTTCGCCCACGCCGTCGAGTCGCACTGCACGGTCAGAACACCGTCGCTGAGGGCGACGGGTTGGGCATGGCGCGCGGTCTCGGCGCCGGTCACTTCCTCCCACTGCAGCACGAGATCCTCCCGGGCCAGCTGGGCATCCCACCCCGACTGACGCGTGAGGTCGGCGAGCACGTCGCCGATGCCCTTCGCATCGCGACCCGCGGTGAACGGCTGCTTGTCGTCGTCGTCCGCGGCCTTGCGCCGGCGCCGCCGCGCGGCGCGCGGCGAGGGCTCGAGCCCGCGCAGCCGCAGGTAGGTGGCGACGGTTTCGGGGATGTCGTCAGGCATCGTCGCCACCGGTTTCCGTGACAATCGTGCCGGCCACGACCCGGACCGTCCGCGCGCGCAGCGCGAGCGGGACATCCTCCTCGACGGCGGCGGTCACGACCACCTGCTCGTATCCCTCGACGAGCGTCGCCAGGCGCGCGCGCCGGTCGGTGTCGAGCTCGGCGAACACGTCATCGAGGATCAGCACCGGATCTCCCAGCTGAGACTCGGCCCGCAGCAGCTGCGCCGACGCGAGGCGCAGGGCGAGTGCGACCGACCACGACTCGCCGTGCGAGGCATAGCCCTTCACGGGGAGTCCCCGCACGCGCAGCGCGAGATCGTCGCGATGCGGCCCGACGAGTGTGAGGCCGCGGTCGAGCTCGGCGGTGCGCCGAGCGGCGAGCGCCGCGCGGAACTGGCGTTCGATCTCCTGCGCGGTGCGGGTGGACGACCCCTCGACGAGCTCGGGGGCCGCGGACGCTGCGGGGGCCGCGGACGCTGCGGGGACCGCGGACGCTGCGGGGACCGAGGCGGTCGGCGGGGCATCCTCTTCCGGATCGACGCCGGCGATCGAGAGCACCCACTCGAGTTCGGGCCGATGGTCGGCGCCGGCGATCGCGGCGTAAGCGTCGGCAACCGGTCCGGCGAGGTCGTCGGCGAGCGCGAGCCGCGCGCGGATCACCTCGGTGCCGAGCTGCACGAGCTTGTCATCCCAGACATCCAGGGTCGAGAGGGCATCGCCACGGATGCCTCGCGCGCGAGCCGATTTCAGCAGCGCGGTGCGCTGCTTGAGAACCCGGTCGTAGTCGCCGAGCACCGCGCTCATCCGGGGAGCGCGCTGAATCAGCAGCTGATCGGCGAAGCGCCGCCGAGCGGAAGGGTCGGTGCGGACGATCTGCAGATCCTCCGGAGCGAAGAGCACCACCTGGGCATATCTCGGCAGTTCGTTCGTCTTGACCGCGGCGCCGTTGACCCGCGCCTTGTTGCTGCCGGTGCGATTGAGCTGCGCTTCGAGCAGCACGCGGCGCTCGCCGTAGGCGAGGCGCATGCGCACGATGGCGGCGTCGGCGCCGTCGCGGACCATCGGGGCATCCTGCGTCACGCGATGCGACCCGAGAGTCGCGAAGTAGCCGATGGCCTCGGCGAGGTTCGTCTTGCCTTGGCCGTTGCGCCCGACGAACACGTTGGCCCCGGCGCCCAGCGCGACATCGGCGACCGCGTAATTGCGGAAGTCGACGAGGCTGAGCTGCTCCACGATCACCCGTTCAGCCTAGGCGGCGCGGGCGACACTCGATCAGCGCAGCAGCAGGTTCGGCTGCAGCAGGTACTTGAAGCTCTCCGGGGTGCCGGAGGTCTGCGGCGTGATCAGCACGGGGCTGAGCTTGTTCGCGTTGTCGCTCGAGGTGAACGTGATGCGGGCGAACTCGCTCTTGACCGCGCCGAGGGCCTCGAGGAGGTACTGCGGGTTGAGGCCCAGCGTGACATCGTCGCCGGCGAGGGTCGCGTCGACCGACTCGGTCGCGCGCGCCTGCTCGGTGCCCGAGGCATCCATCGACACGCCGTCAGCGGTGAAGGTGAACCGCAGCGGGGCCGAGCGGTCGAGCACCAGCGACACACGACGCACGGCCTCTTGCAGGTCGGCTGTGTTCACCACCGCGTAGTGCTCGGTCTGCGCGGGGAACAGTCGCCGCACAGGCGGGAAGTTGCCCTTGATCAGCAGAGACGTGACCGTCTTGTTGCCCGACGTGAAGGCGATGATCTCGCGATCGCCCGAGCCCGAGAACGACACCTGGATGTCGCCGGAGTGGGCGAAGGTCTTGCCGACCTCGATCAGCGTACGAGCGGGGACGAGCGCCGTCGTGGTCTCGTCGCCCGCGACAGTGCCGCCGTCGAAGGCGACGTCGCGCAGCGCGACCCGATAGCGGTCGGTGGCGACCAGGCTCAGCGAGGTGCCGGCGACCTCGAGCTGCACGCCCGTGAGCACGGGAGTGACATCGTCGCGCGACGCGGCGAAAGCGACCTGCGCGATGGCGGTGGCGAACTCGTCGGCGGGCACCAGGCCCGACTCGCCCGTGACTTCGGGGATCGCGGGATATTCCTGCACCGGCATCGACGCGAGGGTGAACCGTGCCGAGCCGCAGCTGAGCACGATGCCATCGTCGTCCGTGGCCTCGATCTGGATCGGGGCGTTCGGCAGGCGGCTGGCGATCTCGGACAGCAGCCGGCCGTGCACGAGGATCGTGCCGGGTGAGTCGACCGTCGCCTCGATGGTGGTGCGTGCGGATGCCTCGTAGTCGAACGCCGCGAGCGACAGTCCGTCTTCGGATGCCTCGATCAGCACACCGGCCAGGATCGGCTGCGGATTGCGCTGCGGCAGGAGCTTGACGACGAACGACACGGCCTCGCTGAACACATCGCGATTCACGTGGAACTTCACTGGCGCTCCCTTGACGTCGGTGTGGCCTTCGAATTGGCCGAGCCATCTCATGCTAGGCCCTGTCGGGCGAACCGCAATGACGACGGAGAGACGACCAGTGGCTGAGGCATCCACCGTCGGGTCTGTCTTCGTCATGGTGATCGAGCGGGATTTCTCTAGATAGATCTCTGTAGTGGTGTTAACAGCTGTGGAAACTGTGGATAACCCGGCCGATCCGGCTCGACGAGCGGAAACCACACGCGTGTAAGTTGTGGGCGAGCTGCGGATGCCGCTGACAGTGCGGGTTCTTCGGGCCGCCGGTCGCACGGGCGTCCTCCACAGGAATCGTCGATTCGCTCACAGTCGTCCCGCTCGACCGTGTAGTTATCCACAGGCTGTCCACACTGTGAAGAACGCGCATCATGCGGCTACTCGAGCCGTCATGTCAAGACCCCGACGACCGCCCGGGCGTGTCAGCGGCTGACGCGACCCAGCTGAGTGGTGATCTCGGAGACCTGGTTGTAGATCGACCGGCGCTCCTTCATGAGCTCGGCGATCTTCTTGCACGCGTACATCACGGTGGTGTGATCGCGGTTGCCGAAGAGCTGGCCGATCTTGGGCAGAGAGAGGTTCGTGCGCTCGCGGCACAGGTACATCGCGATCTGTCTCGCCGTGGCGACCGACTGGGATCTGCTCGACCCGTAGAGGTCGTCGACCGACAGGCGGAAGTACTGCGCCGTGGCCGCGATGATGTCGGTGGGCAGGATGACGTTCGCGTCATCGGTGTCGACGATGTCACGCAGAACCGTCTGCGCGAGCGAGATGTCGAGAGTCGACCGGTTGAGGCTCGCGAAGGCGGACACCCGGATGAGCGCGCCCTCGAGCTCGCGGATGTTGCTCGAGACCTTCGTGGCGATGTACTCGAGCACATCGTCGGGAACGAGCAGGCGCTCGGACTGCGCCTTCTTGCGCAGGATCGCGATGCGGGTCTCGAGGTCGGGCGCCTGCACGTCGGTGATGAGACCCCACTCGAACCGGCTGCGCATGCGATCTTCGAAGCCGGTCAAGTGGCGCGGGGGCACATCGCTCGTGATCACCACCTGCTTGTCGTGATCGTGCAGCGTGTTGAACGTGTGGAAGAAGGCCTCTTGCGTCTCGGCCTTGCCCTGCAGGAACTGGATGTCGTCGATCATCAGGATGTCGACGTCGCGGTAGCGCGCCTGGAACGCCGACCCGCGGTTGTTCGCGATCGAGTTGATGAAGTCGTTGGTGAACTCTTCGCTGGAGACGTAGCGGACGCGGATGCCGCTGTAGAGACTCAGCGCGTAGTCGCCGATCGCGTGCAGCAGGTGTGTCTTGCCGAGGCCCGAGTCGCCGTAGATGAACAGCGGGTTGTAGGCCTTCGCCGGCGCCTCGGCCACCGCGACGGCCGCCGCGTGCGCGAAGCGGTTGGACTGGCCGATGACGAAGTTGTCGAAGCTGTACTTGGGGTTCAGTCGGGTATCGCTGCGCGACGGCGGCGCGGGGGTCTCGAAGCCGTCATCCGGACCGGGGCGTGCGACGGCCGGCGCGGCGAGGGGTGCCGACGGCTGCACCGGGATGGGCATCGTGAGGTGCGCATCGGTGAGTTCGGGATTGACGACGACGCGGAACGAGTTCGCGGCGGGCTCTGCCTCGACGTGACTGAGCGCCTCCATGATCGGGGCGCGCAGTCGCTTGTTCAGCTGCGCCGCGGTGAGATCGTTCGGAACGTCCAGGTACAGGGTTCCGCTCATGACCCCTTGCGCGACGGCGAGGTTCAGAAAGCCCTGCATCTGCGGCGTGACGCGCTCGTCCTGTTCGAGATGTTCGAGCACGGCGGCCCACACCGGGACATCCGGAACATCGTGCGGTGACATGGAACTCCCTGTGGATAACTACCCGAGCCACGGTAGTCAGCGACGCCGTCGAGGGCAAAATCCACTGTAGTTCCGGCCCGCGTGTCCCTGCCACCCGTCATCCACAGGCAGTGGATAATGACACCCTCCCGCTCTCAGTTTGAGGTCTGGCGCGTCTCGACGTATCCTTAGTCGGTTGACTTACGCCCACCTGGGCAGTCCCCTGTACCTGCGTCCCCGGTCTAGAGCGTTCGGGTGACCCGCCGATCCGGAGTGATCCACATGAGCAAGCGCACGTTCCAGCCCAACAACCGCCGCCGCGCCAAGAAGCACGGCTTCCGTGCCCGCATGCGCACGCGTGCCGGCCGGTCGATCCTGTCGGCGCGTCGCGCCAAGGGTCGCACCGAGCTGTCTGTCTGACGCCTTCGAAGTGCTGGCGCGCGGGAATCGCATCACCCGCGGGGCGGACTATCGATCCGTCGTCCGCGGGGGAAGCCGCTGTGCCGCCGTGCACACGGTCACGTATGTCGTGACCACGTCCGAAGACCGCCCCGCGCGGTTCGGATTCATCGTGAGCAAGCAAGTGGGAACAGCCGTGACCCGCAACACCGTCCGACGCCGGCTGAAGGCCGTGTGCTCCGACGCCCTGTCACAGGTGCGGCCCGGCACCGACGTGGTCATCCGTGCGCTGCCGGCCGCGGCATCCGCTGATTTCGGTCTGCTCCGTGCCGAGGTCACCCGGTGTCTCCATCGGCGGGCGGCCGCGTGAGCGTGGCGACACTGCCGTCGTACGCGCTCGGTGACGGCAGGTTCGTGAGTGGCGGATCGTTCTCGGCATCCACTGCACTGCACGCCGTTGCGCTGCTTCCCCGCAATGCCGGTCTTGCCCTGCTGCACACCTACCGCGCCACGATCTCGCACACGTACGGCGATGTCTGCAAGTACTACCCCTCGTGTTCCGCCTACGCCGTGGGCGCCGTGCAGCAGCACGGGCTCGTGAAGGGCAGTGCCCTCACCGCGGCACGTCTTGCGCGCTGCCATCCGTGGGCGCAGGGCGGAATCGACGACGTTCCTCTCCATCGGAGTTTCCGACACGAGCTGACCAGGCACGGCTTCGTCGTGCCATCCCCGAGCGCGGCGCACTCCGACGCCTCGCCGAGAAAGGACTGATCCGTGCTGGATCTTCTCTACGCCGCGGACGCCGCGGACCCGACGCCGGTGGTCTCTCCCACCACGGTGCCCTATCCCGGAACGTCGCTCGACTTCTTCAGCACGATCATGTGGCCGTTCAAGTTCGTCGTCGAGGCGATCCTCGTGTTCTGGCACTGGGTCTTCACGTCGCTGGGCATGGGCGCGACAGAGGGCATCACCTGGGTGCTGTCGATCATGGGTCTCGTGATCGTCGTGCGCTCGGCACTGATCCCCCTCTTCGTCAGGCAGATCAAGAGCCAGCGCAAGATGATGGAAATTGCTCCTGAACTGCGAAAAGTTCAAGAGAAGTATCGCGGCAAGAAGGATCAGCTCTCGCGTGAGGCGATGAGCCGCGAGACGATGGCGCTCTACAAGAAGCACGGCACGACTCCGGTGTCGAGCTGTCTTCCGCTGCTGGTGCAGATGCCGATCCTGCTCGGCATGTTCTACACGCTCAGTGACGTGAAGAAGCACGCCGAATGGGGCCTCGGCGGCGTCGGCCTGCTGGACAAGGACCTGACGTTCCAGTTCTACGAAGCCAAGCTGTTCGGTGTCGCGCCGCTGCACACGAGCCTCGTCGAGGCCGTCAACCAGAAGCCCGACGGCTGGGAGGCGACGGTCACGATCCTCGTGATCCTCGTGATCCTGATGATCGCGTCGCAGTTCATCACGCAGCTGCAGATCATCTCGAAGAACCTCTCCCCCGAGGCCAAGACCGGCCAGGCCTACCAGATGCAGCGCATCATGCTCTACATCCTGCCGCTGGCATTCATCTTCTCGGGACTCTTCTTCCCGCTCGGTGTCGTCATCTACTGGTTCACCTCCAACATCTGGACGATGGTGCAGCAGTTCCTCGTCATCCGGAACCTGCCGACGCCGGGTTCCGATGCGGCGAAGGCGCGCGAAGAGCGCCTGGCGCGCAAGGGCAAGGCGCTCGACAGCTCGGGCAAGATCATCCCGCTCGAGAAGTACCAGGCCGAGCAGCAGCGCCTGTATGAAGAGGCTCAGAAGGCGAAGGCCGAAGCCCCCAAGCGCCAGCAGCCGGTGAACAAGCAGCGCGCGAAGAAGCAGGCGCAGAAGGCCAAGCCGACCGACCCGTCATCGAAGACAGAGTGAGACTACTCATGAGCAACACGGCAGATCAGACCATTTCCGAGCGCTCGTCGGCGAGCGTTGCCACCACCGAGCAGCTCGAGCAGGAGGGTGACGTTGCCGCCGACTACCTCGAGGGGCTGCTCGACATCGCGGACATCGACGGTGACCTCGCGCTCGACGTTCGCGCCGGCCGCGCCTACGTGTCGGTGGAGAACGACGACCCCGGTGCCCTGCGACTGATCTCCGACCCCGAGACGGTGCAGGCCCTGCAAGAGCTGACCCGCATCGCGGTGCAGACGCAGACCGGTCGGTTCTCGCGCCTCATTCTCGATGTCGGCGGTTCTCGCGACGCTCGTCAGCAGCAGCTCGAGAAGCTCGTCGACCGAGCCATCGCGCGTCTGGACGAGGGTGGGTCACAGGCATCCCTGCCCGCCATGTCGAGCTACGAGCGGAAGCTCATTCACGACATCGTCGGCGAGCGTGGTCTCGTCTCGGAGTCGTACGGCGAGGGCGCGGACCGGCACATCGTGATCCGTCGCGCGTGATGTTTCACGTGAAACATCGATGATCGAGCAAGAGCCGGCCGAAGCCATCACCGTGTTCGGCGACCGCATCGCACAGGCCCGGGGATTCGCACAAGCGCTGGGTGAGCACGGTGAAGAGCGCGGGCTCATCGGTCCACTGGAGCCGCCACGACTGTGGACGCGGCACATCTTGAACTCTGCGGTGGCCGCTCCCCTGTTCCAGGCCGGCTCGCGCGTCGGCGACATCGGATCTGGCGCCGGGCTGCCGGGACTCGTCCTGGCGATCGCCCGACCCGACGTGCAGTGGGTGCTGATCGAGCCGATGGAGCGCCGGGTGGCGTGGCTGCAGGAGCAGAAGGATGCCTGGGACCTCGACAACGTCGAGGTCGTGCGGGCTCGGGGCGAGGAGTGGAAGCTCGGGCCCGTGCTCGATGCCGTCACCGCCCGTGCCGTCAGCGCACTGAAGACACTGATTCCCCTGACCGCTCCCCTCGTGCGCCCCGGTGGCGAGTTGGTCCTGCTCAAGGGAGCAAACGCCGAGAACGAGATCACCGCCGCCGCGAAGGCCATTCGCACCTACAGACTGCGCGACGTGCGCGTCGAGGTGGTGGGCGACGGTGTGATCAGCGAGCCGACCCGCGTGATTCGGGCCACGGTCGGCTGAGCACGGTGTGATGTTTCACGTGAAACATCACACGAGGCGGCGAACGATGTTTCACGTGAAACATCGCGAATGGTGAGGTCATAGGCCTCGACTACAGTGGGATGATCCCCCGACAGAGACAGGAGTTGCTGGTGCCGGAATCGGAGAACGCGACCTCTCCCGCACCCTTCTCTCTCGACGACAGTCCGATTGCGCGCGAACTCGCCGATCTGACGTCTCGTCGGAAGGCACTCGCGGCCGTGTCGGTCGAGTTCTCTGGCGAGACCCGCGTGTTGACGATCTCGAACCAGAAGGGTGGCGTCGGAAAGACGACCACGACCGTCAATATGGCCGCAGCGCTGGTGTCGCTGGGTGCGCGCGTTCTGGTGATCGACCTCGATCCGCAGGGAAATGCGTCGACGGCGCTCGGTGTGCCGCACACGGCCGACATTCCCAGTGTCTACGACGTGCTGATCGACGAGTTTCCTCTTGCCGACATCATCCAGACGAGCCCTGAGTCGCCTAATCTGCTGTGCGCACCGAGCACGATCCATCTCGCCGGCGCCGAGATTGAACTCGTATCGCAGGTGGCTCGTGAGCACCGCCTGCGGACGGCGCTGGACGACTACCTCGCGGCATCCGAAGAGCGACTCGATTTCGTGCTCATCGACTGCCCGCCCTCACTCGGTCTGCTGACCATCAATGCCTTCACGGCCGCCAGTGAACTGATGATCCCCATTCAATGTGAGTATTACGCGCTCGAGGGACTCTCGCAGCTGCTGGGCAGCATCCGCATGATTCAGAAGCACCTGAACCCGTCGCTGCACCTCTCCACGATTCTGCTGACGATGTACGACGGTCGCACGCGACTTGCGCAACAGGTCGCTGAGGAAGTGCGCTCACACTTCCCGAGCGAGGTGCTGCGCACGATCATCCCGCGCTCGGTGCGTGTGTCTGAGGCGCCGAGCTTCGGACAGACCGTGATCGCCTACGATCCGCAGTCGGTGGGCGCCGTGTCGTACCGCGAGGCGGCCGTGGAATTGGTGCAGCGCCCGCAGACGGCGACGACGAACGAGGAGACGAACTGATGGCGAAGCGCACAGGACTGGGACGAGGCATCGGGGCTCTCATCCCGACATCGGAGAGCGCTGAGGCGCGGCCCGTGGACGTCTTCTTCCCCGGCGCCTCTCGGTCCTCCGCCCCCTCCGAGTCTGTCGGCGATGGCGCGGATGCCACGAGCCCCGATGCCCCGAGCGAAGCCGTGACGCGGTCGGATCAGTCGGATCAGCCGGGGGAAGACCTGATCGCCGTCCCCGGCGCGCGGCTGGTGCACATCGATCCGAACGAGATCGTGCCGAACCCACGTCAGCCGCGCACGAACTTCGACTCGGACGATCTGGCCGAGCTGATCCACAGTGTCCGCGAGTTCGGGGTGCTGCAGCCGGTCGTCGTCAGGACGAACGACGACGGCGCCTACGAGCTCATCATGGGGGAGCGGCGCACACGCGCAGCGCGTGCCGCCGGCCTCACCGCGATCCCCGCCATCGTGCGCGACACGGCCGACGAGGACCTGCTGCGAGACGCTCTGCTCGAGAACCTGCATCGCGCACAGCTGAACCCCCTCGAAGAGGCATCCGCCTATCAGCAGCTGCTCGACGACTTCGGCATCACGCAGGAAGTGCTGGCGACGCGCATCGGCCGCTCGCGACCGCAGATCAGCAACACCATCCGGTTGCTGAAGCTGCCGGTGCCCGTGCAGCAGCGCGTCGCCGCGGGCGTGCTCAGCGCCGGCCACGCCCGTGCGATCCTGTCGCTCGACGACGTCACGGCGATGCAGCGGCTCGCCGACAAGATCGTCAACGAAGACCTCTCGGTCCGCGCCGCCGAGGCCGCGTCGAAGACGGTGGGTGGGTCGTCATCGAAGGTCGCACCCCCGAAGGCCGGCGCGCGGCGTGCGCACCTCGATGACGTTGCTCAGCGCCTGGGTGACCGGCTCAACACCAAGGTCAAGATCGCGCTGACTGCAAGAAAAGGCCAGATCAATATAGATTTCGCGACAATTCAGGATCTCAATCGGATTCTCGCCGAGCTCGGCGAAACAGAGTTCGGCGCGCGCTGAGCCCGGGCTTCCGCCGTCCTCGACATCGGCCGGGGGCGTAGGCTGGAACGGTGACCGACCGCTCGATCCTGCCGCGCCGCGCGAGTCTCGAAGTGCTGCGCGCCGAGGCATCCGACGAACTGTCGGTGCTCATCGAGGAGCGCATCCGCGACGGGGAAGACCCGTGGGACTTCATGGAGGATCTGCCGTCGGTCGACGAACTCGTCGTGCTGACGCTGCGCGCTGAGAACATCGCGGCAGACGGCGGCAACAAGCCCACCGTGGCGCGGAATTATCGCGTGCTGCGGCAGATCTCGCTCGACTACCCCGCCCTCACGCGTGCCGTCTGGCGCCTGCTGGGCAGTGAACCGCATCGGACGTGGGATGCCTCGGTGCGAGCCGAGGCATCCTGAGTCCGATCAGCGGGCTTTTCAGCCCAGGTACGTCGCGAGATCCTTCTCGAGGGCGAACTTCGGCTTCGCGCCGATGATCGTCTTCTCGACCTGACCCTTGTTGAAGACCTTCATCGCCGGGATCGACGTGATCTGGTACTCCATGGCGAGGTTCGGGTTCTCGTCGACGTTGAGCTTGAGAACGGTGATCTTGCCGTCGTTCTCGGTCTGGATCTCGTCGAGGATGGGTCCGACCATGCGGCACGGCCCACACCACTCGGCCCAGAAGTCCACCAGAACGGGGCCTTCTGCGTCGAGGACGTCCTGCTTCCAGGTGCTCTCGCTCGTGGCCTTCGCGGTCATTTCCTGCTCCTTAGGTTTCCGACACGTGTGTGTGTCAGTTGTTCGAACACCGGGCGTGATCGGATTGTTCCGCGCACCCCGTGGTCGTCAGGCGGCGTCGGTGAGGCCGTCGATCTCGCTGGCATCCACCTCGGGTGCACCGGCGTCACCGCGGGCGGCGAGGTAGTGCTCCACGTCGAGGGCGGCGGTCGTGCCGCTGGCGGCGGCGGTGACGGCCTGGCGGTACGTCGGGTCGACGACGTCGCCCGCGGCGAAGACGCCCGGCTGCGACGTGCGCGAGGTGCGCCCGTCGACCCACACCGTGCCGTGCTCGGTCAGCTCGAGCTGCTGGTGCACGAGGTGCGTGCGCGGGTCGTTGCCGATCGCGACGAAAACCCCGGTCAGCGGCAGTTCTCGCTCAGATCCGTCGACCGTGTCGCGCAGCAGGATGCCCGTGACGGCGTCGTCGCCCAGCACGTCGATGACCTCGCTGTTCCACACGAACTCGATCTTCTCGTTGGCGCGGGCGCGGTCCTGCATGATCTTCGACGCGCGCAGCTCGTCACGGCGGTGGATGACGTAGACCTTCGAGGCGAACTTCGTGAGGAACGTCGCCTCTTCCATCGCCGAGTCGCCGCCGCCGACGACGGCGATCTGCTGCTCACGGAAGAAGAAGCCGTCGCACGTCGCGCAGTACGAGACGCCGTGGCCGGAGAGGCGCGTCTCGCCCTCGATGCCGATCTTGCGGGGCGCAGAGCCCGTCGCGAAGACGATGCTCTCGGCCTCGTGCTCGGCGCCGCTGCCCAGCACGACCTTCTTGATGTCGCCGGTCAGGTCGAGGCTCACGACGTCGTCGTAGAGCACCTCAGTGCCGAAGCGCTCGGCCTGCTCCTGCATCTTCGCCATGAGCTCGGGGCCCATGATTCCCTCGGGGAAGCCCGGGAAGTTCTCGACCTCGGTGGTGTTCATCAGCTCGCCGCCGGCCTCGACCGAGCTCGCGATCAGCAGCGGCTCGAGGTTCGCGCGAGCGGCGTAGATCGCTGCCGTGAATCCTGCCGGACCCGAACCGATGATGATGACCTGACGCACGTCTGCTCCCCTTCGTCCACTGCCTCGGCGCCCACCTCGGGGCCCCAGGGCATTCAACCCATGGTAGCCGCGGGGCATTCCACGGGCGGCCGGCGCGGGGCGTGTCAGCGGCCGATGATGCGCCGGATCGCACCGGTCGCGACGGCCAGCTCGGGTGCACGCAGCAGCGCGAGGCCGGCGATGTACACGAGCAGTGACACCCCACCCACGACTGCGGCCCCCAGGAAGCCCGTGATCAGGCTGTCGGTCGTCCACCCCGCGGGACCACCCGTGAGCAGGAACGTCACCCAGCCGGCCGCGAAGGCCGGCACGGCGGCGATCGCGAACCGCCGGAGGGCACGCCACGTCGACTCGAAGCGCAGGGATCCGGTGTGACGGCGCAGCAGGCGGACCGCCACGGGCAGCTGCACGAACGTCGACAGCGACTGCGTCAGCGCCACGGCGGCGGCGAGGAAGGCGAGGTGGAGCAGCCCCGACTGAACGCCGAGCCAGGCGAGCCCTGCGCCGGCGGCGGCGAGTGACGCCTGCACGAGCGAGAACCAGAAGGGCGTGCGGGTGTCTTGGAACGCGAAGAAGGCGCGGCGCACGATCACGAGCACCCCGAACGGCACCAGGGCCACGAGATACGCGCAGAGCACCCACGCGATCGCGACGGCGCCCTCGGCGCTGCGGCTGAAGATGCGGGCGAGGGGCACGGATGCCGCGCCGATCGCCGCCATGAAGCCGAACGCGAAGACCGACAGCGCGCGGATCGACTCGTCGATGTTCGGCCCGATCTCGTCACGCCGGTCTGCGGCCACGAGTTCGGCCAGGCGCGTGAAGTACGTGGTCGAGATCGACATCGCCACGATCGAGTGGGGAAGCATGAAGATCAGCCACGCGATCGTGATCACGGTGATGCCGGACGTTCCCGAGGCACCCGAGATGACGGATGCCTGGGCGATGCCCGCTACCTGCCCGACGACCACCGCGAGGAACGTCCAATAGGCGAGCGTGCCGATGTGCCGCAGACCCATCCCGCGCCAGCGGAAGTCGGGCCGGACGCGAAGGTTCGTCCGCTTCCAGAAGAACAGCAGCACGCAGGCCTGCAGGGCGATGCCGACCGTCGCCGTCGCGCCGAGAACGGCGATCTTCGCGGCATCCCAGTCGTCCACGTCGGTGAAGGGACCACCGAAGATCAGCAGGAAGACGCCGAAGCCGGCGATGGAGACGACGTTGTTGACCGTCGGTGCCCAGCTGTAGGGGCCGAACACGCGTCGGGCATTGAGGACTTCGCCGAGCAGCGCGTAGAGCCCGTAGAAGAGCAGCTGGGGCAGGCACCAGTAGGCGAAAGCGACGGCGAGCGCGTGCTGGTCGGGCGGGTAGTTCGCCGAGTAGAGCCAGATGAGCAGCGGCGCCAGAGCCAGGACGACCGCGGTCGCGGCGACCAGCAGCACCGTGCCGAGGGTGAGCAGCTTCGAGACGAAACGTGCGCCGCCGTCGCTGTGCGAGGCGGCCTTCACGATCTGCGGCACGATGATGCCGGTGATGACACCCGCGGCCAGCAGCTCGTAGATGTTGGTCGGCAGCAGGTTGGCGGTGGTGAACGCATCTGCGGCTCGGCTGCCGAACGAGCCGATGACCATCACGAGGATGACCGTGCGCAGCAGTCCGGTCACGCGCGAGACGAGCGTTCCGGCGCCGATGATCGCGCTGGCGCGGGCGTGGCTAGGCATCCGTCTCCTGGTCTTCGGTCACGACGTCGCCGATGCGCCGGCGGCGGAGCTTGCGGACGGTGCGGATCACGCCCGCCACGATCATCGCGGCGACCAGAATCGACCCGACGACGAGGCCGACCGCCTCCCACTCGGCGCGGACGGCGACGTGCACGGGCACCGTGCCGCCGATCGGCACCGCGGTGGGGCTCTGCAGCTGCAGCCGCAGCGTCGACTCGCCGCTGCCGACACGTGCCTCGACAGGCACCTTCACCCGCGTGTTCTGCGCGGCGCCCGCCTTGACGGGGGTCGTGGCCTGCACGCGCAGCCGCGGATCGTTGTTCGTGGCGATGAGCACCAGCGAGACCGGCCACGGCAGATCGTTGCGCACCGAGAAGGTGAGCGGCGCGCTCGTCGTGGCAAGGGTGATGTCGCTCGAGGGCTGGATCTCGACCGATCGCAGCGTCTGCTGCGTCTGTGCGCGGTGCGACGAGTAGGCATCCCGCCCATCGCTCGACTCAGCGATCCATCCGACGTTCAGCACCTGAAGGATCGACGCGCGTTCGGGCGCCATCAGCACGCTGGGGTCGGTGAGGATCGTCGCGAACTCGGCGAGGGTGGCCTCATCGCTCAGCAGGGTGGTGACTTCGGCACCCCGGGCGCCGTCGCCCGGCACGCTCTGCACCGTCACCGAGGGGGGAGCGCCCGCCGTGAGCGCGGCGAGATCGCCTGACACGCGGCCCGTGAGCCGGGTCGCCGCGAGCACGGTCTCGCGCAGCGCCGCCGTGGAGAAGACGGTCGAACGGTCGACCACGAACAGCGCGGGCGCGTCGGGAGCGGTCGCCACGTCGAGGGCGGCGAACGCGGATGCCTCGGCGAGAGCGGCGGCGCGCCTCACCGGAGCCTCGCTCTCGGCCGCCGTGCGGAGCGCGCGCGAGGCATCCGCGTCGTAGACCAGCAGCCGGGCGTCACCGGCCTGCACCCACGCGCCCGTCGGCGAGCCGCCGGCGAGGGTCTCAGAGTCGACGAGTGTGATCGGCGCTGTGCCGTCGGCGACCTGCCCCGCGAGGGCGGAGACGACCTCAGCTCCGGCCGTTCCGGTCGCGGGCCAGAACGCGGCGCCGGGCGCCGCGCCGACATCGGTGAGTTGGGCGAGTGACGGCAGAGTCGGGCCGGCCGTGGTGGACGGCGCGGGCGTGGGGGCGTGGCTCGGTGTGTCTGTCGGCGCGGGTGTGGGCGTGGAGGCGCCTCCGCCGACGAAATCGCTCGCCGACATGTACGGAGCGAGGGAGGTCACGGTCAGGGGCGCCTCGAGCCCCGCCTCGACCTGCGCGGCGAGGTCGGCGTCGCCGAACTGGAGGGCGAAGCGTGCGTTCGGCGCCGTCATGAGGTCGTCGAGCCAACGCGTCGCGGAGGCGGGGGCTGACGTGCCGAGCACGCGGATCGCGGCGACGATCGCCGGATCGACCGCCAGGATGGCCCCCGTGCCCGCGACCGCGTCGAGCCGGACGCGCAGGTCGCCCTCGTCGCCGGTCAGCGTCGACAGCTCGGTCGCCGTGAGCAGCCCCGCGGTGATCGGCGTCGCCGTGATCGGCACGATGACTCCCGCGGGCGCTGTGCCGGGACTTCCCCGCACGACGATCACGCTCACCGCGGTCAGCATGCCCTCTGCCGATTCGTAGCGCGCGCGCAGCGGGTACACGCCGGAGGTCAGCGGTGCCAGCAGCGCCCCGTCGACCACCACCGAGGCGGTGGCGTCGTCGCCCGAAGTGATGGCCGGCAGTGCGGTGCCGCCGAGGACGACCTCCGTGGGGGTATCGACGGCGTCGGCGTTCTCACTGCCCGCGAGCCACGTCTGCACCGCCTCCCGATCGGCGAGCGGAGTGGCAGAGGTCTCGAGACCGACGGCGCCGGCTGCGACGGCCGCGGCGGTCGAGTTCGTCGCCGACATGCTGACGACGAACGGCTGGCCGGGAGTGAACACGCCGCCGCCCGACGGCGCCACCGTGAACGTGATCGGAGGGGCCTCCTCGGCGCTATTGACCTCGGCCGCAGCGCTCGACCCGGCCCAGGCGGGCGAGGGCGCCGCCCAGGCCGGCGCGGCGAAGGCGACCACGAGGGCGGACATGACCGCCGTCAGCACTCGTGCCGGGCGTCGTCGCACAGTGCGCGCGTCGCGCGCGGTGGCGGGGGAGGTCATGGTCATGGCGGGAATCGACTCCTGTGCGATCCATGCCGCACGATCAGGTGCGATTCTAGGGTCATACCCCTGTGCGCACCCCGTGACGGGCCGCGCCACGTCGAACACCACGTCGAACACCATGTCGAACACCATGTCGAACAGACGCCGATCGGATGCCTTGATGAGCACGGACCTCGTTCCCGACGCGGCGCTGTGCGCCGCCCTCCGGGCCGACCTGCAGGACGCGGGCTACACGGCCGACGCCGTGCGGAGCGCGTGGGGCCCGCTCGCCGACGAGGCCGTCGGGCACGGCCTGCACGGGCCGGCGCTCGCGGCGCTGGCCGACGCCGACGGCGCCCTGCCGACGCTGGCCCGGCTGCTGTTCCTCGGGGTGCCGACTTCCGTGGCATCCGTGTCCGCGGCGCTTCCCCGCACCGGGCCGGACGGGCTCGCGGCGCTCGGGCTCGCGTCGGTCCCGGGCGATCTCGTGACCCCTCGCGCGCTCGTGCGACCCCAGGCCTTCGCCGACGCGGCGGGAGGGGGGCAGTGGTGGATCGCGAGCGACCTCGACGAGGCGGCACTCGGCGGCGCGCTGCCGATCGGTCACGTGCTCGGCGTGGGCGGGGCATCCCTCACCCTCGCCGGCCTGCAGCTGCCCACGCCCGCCGAGCGGGTGCTCGATCTCGGCACCGGGTGCGGCATCCAGGCGCTGCGCGCGCGCCGATACGGTCGCACCGTCGTGGCGACCGACGTCTCGGAGCGCGCGCTCGCCTTCACGCGGATGAACGCCCTGCTGAACGACGTGGACGGCATCGAGACCCGGCTCGGCAGCCTGTTCGAGCCGATCGCGGGAGAGCTGTTCGACCGCGTCGTGTCGAACCCGCCGTTCGTGATCACGCCGCGCGTCGCGGGCGTGCCCGAGTACGAGTACCGCGATGCGGGGCTCGCCGGCGACGACCTCGTGCGCACGTTCGTCACGGGGGTCGGCGCCGTGCTCGCACCCGGCGGCACGGCCCAGCTGCTCGGCAACTGGGAGTACCACGGCGACGGGGCGGGCGACGGCCTCGCGCGAGTGCGCGAATGGGTGGATGCCTCGCCGGTGCCGCTGGATGCCTGGGTCATCGAGCGCGAGCGCCTCGATCCGCTGGCCTACGCCGAGCTGTGGGTGCGCGACGGCGGCACGGCGCCGGGCACCGCCGGATACGGCGACCTCGTCAGCGCCTGGGTCGCCGACTTCGCCGCCCGGGGCGTGACCTCGGTCGGATTCGGGTACCTCGTGCTGCGGCGCCCGGCATCCACAGGGTCGTCGCTGCGGCGGTTCGAGCGGGTGACGCAGCCGCTCGGTGTCGCACCCGGAGCGCTCGGGGCGCATGTGGCCGAGGCGCTCGCCGCCTCTGACGCGCTCGCCGCGCTCGACGACGTGGGCCTCGCCGCGTCGGCGATGGTCGTGGCGGGCGATGTCACCGAGGCGCGCCACCACCTGCCCGGCGCCGACGCGCCGTCGGTGATCGAACTGCGGCAGGGTGGCGGGCTCGCCCGCACCCTCGAGGTCGACCCCGCGCTCGCCGCCCTCGTCGGGGCGTGCGACGGCGACCTGCCGATCGGGGCGCTCATCGACGCGATCGCCGACCTGCTCGAGGTGGATGCCACGGCCCTGCGCGCCGACCTGCTGCCGCGCGTGCGCGACCTCGTGTTCACGGGGTTCCTGCACCTCGCGTGACGCGGCCGCCTCGCGGGGTGCGCTGCCCCCCGCCGGTAGGCTGGAACGCATGCTCAACATGGCCGAGGGCCTCGACCGGCTGGGCGCGCTCGCCACCTCGCCGATCATGGCGCGCCTGGGTGCGGCGTTCGCCGCCGCCGGGTTCGAGCTCGCGATCGTGGGCGGCCCCGTGCGCGACGCCCTGCTCGGGCGCGCCACGAACGACCTCGACCTCACGACGAACGCCCGGCCCGACGACATCCTGCGCCTGGTGAAGCCGCTCGCGACCGCGACGTGGGACATCGGCCGCGCCTTCGGCACGATCGGCGCGAAGATCGCCGGTCCCTCCGGCACGGCCGAACAGGTTGAGATCACGACGTACCGCGCCGACAGCTACGACGGCGTGACACGCAAGCCCACCGTCGAGTTCGGCGATTCGCTCGATGCCGATCTCTCGCGCCGCGACTTCACGATCGGGGCGATGGCGCTGCGACTGCCGATCCCGGCGCTGGTCGACCCGGCCGGAGGCGTCGAGGACCTCGTCGCCGGCATCCTGCGCACACCGGGCGACCCGGATGTCAGCTTCGGCGACGATCCGCTGCGCATGCTGCGCGCGGCGCGCTTCGCGGGGCAGCTCGGCTTCACCGTCGCGCCCGAGACCCTCGAGGCGATGTCTCGGCTGCGTGAATCGATCCGGATCGTGAGCCCCGAACGCGTGCAGGGCGAGCTCGTGAAGCTGCTCGCGTCGAGCGACCCGGTGCGGGGCGTCCGCATTCTCGTCGACACCGGACTGATGGGCGAGATCCTGCCCGAGGTGCCCGCGCTGCGCCTCGAGATCGACGAGCACCACCACCACAAGGACGTCTACGAGCACTCGCTGATGGTGCTGCAGCAGGCGATCGATCTCGAGCACGAACGCCACCCCGGGGCATCCCCGGACGTCACCTTGCGCCTCGCCGCTCTGCTGCACGACATCGGCAAGCCCGCGACACGCGCCTTCGAGCCCGGCGGCGGGGTGAGCTTCCACCACCATGACGTGAAGGGTGCGCGCCTGGCCCGCAAGCGCCTGCAGGCGCTGCGCTTCGACTCCGACACGATCGCCGCGGTGACGCAGCTCGTCGAGCAGCACCTGCGCTTCTTCGGCTACTCCGAGGGCGCGTGGACCGATTCGGCCGTGCGCCGCTATGTGCGGGATGCCGGCGACCAGCTCGAGCGCCTGCACATCCTGACGCGCGCCGACGTCACGACCCGGAACGCCAAGAAGGCCGGGCGACTGCGCCGCGCCTACGACGACATCGAGCGGCGCATCGCCGAGCTCGCCGAGCAGGAGCAGCTCGCCGCGATGCGCCCCGCGCTCGACGGCAATCGCATCCAGGAGATCCTCGGCATCGGGCCCGGTCGTGAGGTCGGCGAGGCGTACCGGTTCCTGATGGAGATCCGCCTCGACGAGGGGTCGATCGACGAGGATGCCGCGGAGCAGCGCCTGCGCGACTGGTGGGCCGCTCGGGGCTGACCCGCGCGGGCCGCGTGCGTGGGGCCCGGCGGCGCCATTTCCGGTCGCGAAAGCAGGGTGAACCGACCTGTCGGCGCCCCCACGGCCTCGGAACCCTCGATTCAGCCTGCTTTTCGCACGGCCACCCCTGCGCTCGAGCGGCTGAGCGACCTAGACTTGCCGCACTCCTCATCGTCGAACGGAGTCGCCGTGCCCTCCTCGTGGTCCACGCGCCCCGACGTCTCGCCCGAGACGTCGCGTCTGCTGATCGAGCGCGCGCACGACGAGTTCGTCGGCGGAAACGACGACGACCCGCGGGTGCGCCAGATCCGCAGCCTGGTGCAGGACTCGTGGCGTCGTTCGCTCGCGCACCTGGTCGGCGCCGAGGGTATGCCCCCGCTCGAGCTCGACGGCGACGATCTCGAGGCCTATCGCCGTGCGCACCCGCTGGCTGGGGCGATGGAGATGATCCGCGGACTGCTGCTGCCGGACGGCGAGTCGGACGCCGGCGTGGTGGTCGCCGTCGGCGACGCGGCGGGGCGACTGCTGTGGGTCGAGGGTGACCACCGCATCCGCGCGCTGACCGGCGACATGGGCTTCGTCGCGGGGGCGAACTGGTCGGAGGGTGCCGTCGGCACGACCGCACCGGGGACGGCTCTGGCCCTCGGCCGCTCGGTGCAGATCCGCGGCGCCGAGCACTTCAACCGTCTCGTGCAGCCGTGGTCGTGCACGGCCGCCCCCGTGCACGACCCCGAGACCCGGCGCCTGCTGGGCGTCATCGACGTGACCGGCGGCGCCGAGGCGGCGACCCCGCAGGCGCAGCTGCTGGTGGATGCCACGGCGCGGGCCGTCGAGAGTGAGCTGCTTGTCGCGCGGCTGCGCGCCCGAGCCGCGGTGACGGCGCCTATCCCGGTGCGCCGGTCGAGCTCGCGTGCCCGCAGCCGCGGCGCCACCCCACCGCGGGCACCCGAGGCGGCCACCCTGCGCGTGCTCGGCCGGGGTCGCGGGCTGCTCGAGGTCACCGGTGCGGGCGGCGAGACGGTCGCCGAGCTGTCCGGGCGCCACGCCGAGATCCTGCTCATGCTCGCCGTGCACCGCGAGGGCCTGTCGGCCGAGCGCCTGACCGAGCTCGTCTACGGGCCGGATGCCGGCGAGGGCACGCTTCGCCCCGAGATGGTGCGGCTGCGTAAGGTGCTCGCGCGGCTCGCCCCGCACCTCGTGCCGTCGTCGCGGCCGTACCGCCTGCCCGCCGACCTCGACACCGATGCGCATCAGGTGGTATCCCTGCTCGGCCGCGGCGCGCACCGGGTCGCGCTCGCCGCCTACCGCGGTCGGGTGCTGCCCGACTCGGTCGCGCCGGGCGTCGAGGACTTCCGCGAGTCGGTGCGCCAGGCGCTGCGCGAGGCGCTGCTGAGCGAGGCATCCCTCGACGTCCTGCTCGCCTACGCCGAGACCGATGACGGAGCGGAGGATGCCGAGGTGCTGCGCCTCGCGCTCGAGATGCTGCCCGCCCGCTCGCCGCGGCGCGCGGCGCTCGTGGCACGACTGGAGAAGCTTGAGGGCTGACGGCCTGGCAGGATGGCCCTGACGGGAGGCCTCCATGACCGACGACAGCCCCACCCCCGAGCTCGCGCGGCTCGCCGACGCGCACGGCATCGCAACCGAGTACTGGTCGTTCTTCGGTGACCGCGTGCACGTCCCGGCGACGACGCTCCGTGCGATCCTCGCGGCCATGGCCGTGCTGGCGTCGACGGATGCGGAGGTCGCCGCCAGCCTTGCCGAGGCGGACGACGCCCCGTGGCGCGCGCTGCTGCCGCCCTCGTTCGTGTCGCGACCGGGCGCCCGGACGCTCCCCGTCCACGTGCACGACGGGCACGACGTCGACCTCACGGTGTTCCTCGAAGACGGCACGGCCCGCGACCTGCCGATTCCCGATCAGCAGCCCTCGTCGCGCGTGGTCGACGGCGTCACGGTCTGGCGCGTCGAGGTGCCGATCCCGCACGACCTGCCCCTGGGGTGGCACTCGGTGCACGCGATCGAGACGCCGTTCGGTGACCGAGGCCGCGCGGCCCGCGAGGCATCCGCGGCCCTCGTCATCACGCCGGAGCGGATGCCGGCGCCGCCGACCCGCCCCGGCCGCCACCGCGGGTGGGGTCTCATGGCGCAGCTGTACTCGGTGCGCTCGCGCGCCTCGTGGGGCATGGGCGACTTCGCCGACCTCGGTGACCTCGCCGCGATCGCGGGCGGCACCGGCGCCGACTTCCTGCTGGTGAACCCGATCCACGCGGCCGAGGTCACGAGCCGGATCGAGCCGTCGCCCTATCTGCCGGCGACCCGGCGCTTCCTCGCGCCGCTGTACATCCGGCCCGAAGACATCCGCGAAGTGGCCTATCTCACGCCTGCCGAGCGCGCGCTCGTCGAGGCCGCGCGAGCCCCCGTGGTCCTGAGCGACGACGACGCCACCCGCATCGACCGCGACGCGGTGTGGGCCGCGAAGCGGGCGGCGCTCGACGCGATCTTCCGCGCGCCCCTGTCGCCGGGGCGCGCGGCCGATCTTGCGGCATTCACCGCCCGCGAGGGTCAGCCGCTGCAGGACTTCGCCCTGTGGTGCGCCCTCGAAGAGCACTTCGAGGGCGAAGGGCGTCCGGATGAGGCGTGGGACATCGGGTCGGGCCTCGTCGCCGAACTCCGCGGTCAGCTGGCGAGCCGCGTGCAGTTCCATGTCTGGCTGCAGTGGATCGCCGATCAGCAGGTCGAGCGCGCGCAGGCGGAGGCGAAGGCATCCGGCATGTCGATCGGCATTCTGCACGACCTCGCCGTCGGGGTACACACGAAGGGGTCGGATGCCTGGTCGCTGCGCGACATGTACGCGCCCGGCATGACCGTGGGTGCCCCGCCCGACATGTACAACCAGCAGGGGCAGAACTGGAACCAGCCGCCGTGGCTGCCCGGCGCGCTCGCCGAGGCGGGCTACGCGCCGCTGCGCGACATGATCCGGACGCTCCTGCGCCACGCCGGCGCGTTGCGGATCGATCACGTGATCGGGCTGTTCCGGCTGTGGTGGATCCCCGCCGGGCTCGGCGCGGGCGCCGGCACCTACGTGCGCTACGACCACGAGGCGATGATCGGTGTGCTGATGCTCGAGGCGCAGCGCGCCGGGGCGGTGCTGATCGGCGAAGACCTCGGCAACGTCGAGCCGTGGGTGCGCGACTACCTGTCGGCGCGGGGGATCCTGGGCACGAGTGTGCTGTGGTTCGAGCGCGAGGGCGACGGATTCCGCCCGCCCGAGCACTACCGCGAGTCGCTGCTCGCGACGGTGAACACGCACGATCTACCCCCGACCGCGGGCTACCTCGCCGACGAGCACGTGGCCCTGCGCGCGCGCCTCGGGCTGCTGACGCGCCCCGTCGAGGAAGAGCTCGCCGAAGCGGATGCCGAGCGCGCGGCCATGCTCGCGCTGCTGCGGCAGCGGGGGCTGATCTCCGAGGGGGCGGGCGAAGCCGAGGTGATCGTGGCGCTGAACGTGCTGATCACCGCGTCGCCGTCGCAGCTGCTCGGCGTCGCGCTGGTGGATGCCGTCGGCGAGCGCCGCACGCAGAATCAGCCGGGGACCGACAAGGAGTATCCGAACTGGCAGATCCCGCTCGCGGGCCCCGACGGCCGCGCCGTGCTGCTCGACGACCTGGCATCCAACCTGCGCTTCGTCTCGCTCACCCGGGCGGTCGACGCGCGGGTGTAGGTGGACATCTCGGCTCCCGCCCGGGGGAGGCCGAGCGTCGCGCTCACCGTGACGAGCAGTCCGGCGAGAATCATGGCGCCGGCCATGCTGTACCCGGTGCCCGGCGGCACGTCCGCCGTCTGCGGGTAGGTCGCAAGCCAGATGGTGTATTCCGTGACGTAGTTGAACACCAGTACGACGAGTACAGCGCTCGCGGCGACCCACCGAGCGGCGCGTCCGTTGGCGATCGCCGCCCCGGCAGCGCTCAGCCCGAGGGCCCACAGCCAGAAGAGCTGCAGGATACCGAGGTGGCCGGCGACGTCCATCGCCTCGAGGCAGGCCGGCACCGTCCACTCCACGCCGTGGCACGGAATGAACTGGTTGTGCGTGGCGACCACGCCGATTACGCCGATGAGCGTGAGCGCCAGCGCGAGGCCGTACTGCGTGGTGGCGCGAGCTAGGTGCATTGCGGACCTCCCCAGGGCGTTACCGGAGCCTATCCGTTTACGTCCCGTTCCGCGTGTCCCTCATCCCGCCGCTGGCTGGCCGCGCTCTGACGAGGCTGCTGTCCGTTCACGAGCCGCCGGTGGCGAAGAACCCGGCGAGTGCGCGCGCCGGGTCGAGAACCGTCGAGAGGTTCGCGAGCAGCATCACGCCGAGCGCGGCGCCGAGCAATCCCAGCGCGATCGCACCGAGCACCAGTGCTCGGCGCGCCGCCCGAGAATCGCGCGGTGTCCGTGCCCGTCGCACGAGCATCCACACGATGGATGCCGCCAGCAGGGCGATCACGACGGCGAGGCACGCGACGAGAGCGGCGTGATAGACGCGGAAGTCGGCGACCAGAGCAGCCGTGACGGGACCGTACACACCCGCGCCAAGCTCGGCACGCACTTGGTCGACCTCGGGAGTTGCGGCGATCGGCAGGAAGCTCATCACCGACGAGAGCGGAGCGACCGCGCCTTGCACGTTCGCCACCACGATCAGCAGCGCCAGCACGGGCAGCCACGCACCCAGCACTCCCGCCGCGATCCACGCCGCCCGCGCGGCGCGCGTGGGCGCGTGCATCGCGCGCCTCCACACCTGCCGTCCGACGATCACGAGTGCGGAGAGCAGCGCGATCGCGAGGATGGCTTTGGTGACGTGGAACACCGCCCAGAAGCTCACCGCGTCCGCCAGCGGGGCTTCGGGAACGGCCGAGCCCGACGACATCCATCGCGCGAATCCCACCGAGACGGTGTCGACGAGACCGGCGACCGTCACCTGGCCCGACGATGACCACTCAGCCACCGGCGCCGGAAGGGTCATCATCGCCACGCCGAGGGCTACCGCCGTCAGCGCCCAGAGCGCCGGACGCGCTGAACCGGGGCGTCGCCGGGGCGGTGCGGCGACGGTCATCGCACCGACGAGAGCGCCGTCGCCGCGACCGCGGTCGAGGCGCGCCAGGTCCACGCCGAGCGCACGATGAAGACCAGCAGCGCGACCTCGAGCCCGATCGAGATGGCGTAGAACGCGGCCCATTCCAGGCTCTCGCCCGCGACGTTGAACAGCGTGTACGGGACGAGCACGATCGCGACAGTGATGTTGGTGAGGCGGTTCGCACGGGCCGGGAGCACCAGCGAGAGGAAGACCATGACGCTCGGGATCGCGACCGACGCCAGCATGAGGGTCAGCAGGGGTGCGCTGACGTCGAAGTCCCACACCTTGCCGTGCAGGATCGAGTCGAGCACCCCGGGCTTGAAGAAGTTGAGGATGTCGACGTAGGCGTACAGCAGCGTGAAGCTCGTCCACGCGGCGGCGATCTTGGCCTGCACAGGAATCGTTGTTGTCATGCTTCGAGACTCGCGCCCGCGCCGCCCGGGGTCATCGGCCCCGAGGCCGGAACGCGATCGGCCGAAAGTACGGCTTCCGGCTCGGTCCGCGGGCCGATGACGCACATGTCCGCCCGCGCGAGCATCGAGAGATGTCGAACGAATCCCCACGACGACCGCCCGACCGCACCTGGCTCGCGATCACCGGGCTCCTGCTGCTGAGCGCACTGCCCGTCATCGGCGGGGTCCTCCGGCTGAGCGACGTTCCTGCCGAAGCGGCGACGCGATCCGCGGCATCGTCGGTGGCGGCAGTCGCGCACATCGTGGGGATGACCGTCTACTGCCTGCTCGGCGCGTTCCAGTTCTCGCCGGCGCTGCGCGGGCGCAGGTGGCATCGCACAGCCGGGCGCGTGCTCGTTCCGGTCGGTTTCGTGGCCGCGCTCGGGGCGGCCTGGCTGGCGGTCTTCTTCGGCGGCCCACCCGACCAGGTGCCGCTGGCGATGGTCCGTCTCGTGTTCGCCACGGCCATGATCGTCTTCCTGGCGCTCGGAACCGCCGCGATCCTCCGTCGGGACGTCACGGCTCACGGCGACTGGATGACGCGCGCATATGCGATCGGGGTCGGCAACGGCACGCAGTCGCTCGTCGTGATCCTGTGGACGGTGCCGTTCGGTGATGTGGATGCCTGGGGAGAGACGGTGCTCGTGGCGATCGGCACCCTGATCACCGTGATGGTCGCCGAGATCCTCATCCGCCGGCGGGCCAGTCGACGCACTCTCGCGGCATCGCCCGCGGCAGCAGTTGTATCCTGACGCGGTGACCGGGGTGCTGCGTTCCGCGTGGGGTGCGCCGCGCGCGGTGCCGCCTCCGCCACGCCGGGTCTGGCGCGACGGGGCGCTGGTCGCCGTCGTCGCCCTGATGGCGATCGCCGAAAGCATCCTCAGAACCGACCTGCCCCACCCGCTGCTCTCGGTCGTCGCGGTGCTCGCGGTGCTGCCGACGGTGCTGTGGCGCCGCGTGCAGCCGCTGTGGATGCTCGCGATCGTGCTCGCCCCCGTCGACCTCGTCCTGCCCACCTCACTGCTGTACGCGGGCATGTTCGTGCTCGTGATGGTCTACGCGCTCTTCCGGTGGGGATCCGGCCGCGAACTCATCGTCGGGTCGGCGCTGCTCGCCCTGACCCTCGGGCTCACTCTCATGCGCGGCGGCGGCGTCGACGAGGTCGTCGGCGGCACGACGCTGCTGCTCGCGACCGTGCTGCTCGGTGTGCTGGTCCGCTCGCGGGCGATCGCGCAGCATCGGCTGCTCGACCAGGTGCGCGTGCACGAACGCGAGCAGCTCGCGCGCGACCTGCACGACGTCGTCGCCCACCACGTGTCGGCGATCACGATCCGCGCGCAGGCGGGTCTCGCCGTCGCGGAGCGCGATCCGAGAGCCGCGCACGAGGCGCTGGAGATCATCGAGGCCGAAGCCGCGCGCACCCTGCACGAGCTGCGGTCGATCGTGCGGGTGCTCCGGCAGGACGAGGCGGCAGAGCTGGCCCCAAGCCCGAGCCTCGGCGACATGCAAAAGCTCGCCGGGCGTGCGCCCGCGGGGGCGGTCGTCACCGTGACGATCGATGGCGACCCCGGCATCCTTCCCCCTCCGGTGGCGGCCGCCGTGTCACGAATCGCGCAGGAATCGGTGACCAACGCGCTTCGTCACGCGCACGGGGTCACGCGGGTCGACGTGGGTGCCGACGTCGACGAACGGGGCGTGCGGCTGCGCGTGACGAACGACGGGGGCATCCCCTCGGCATCCATGCCGGGCTTCGGGATCATCGGCATGATGGAGCGCGCGGCCCTGCTCGGCGGCACGTGCTCGGCCGGCCCGTCGCCCGCCGGCGGCTGGAGCGTCAGCGCCGATCTCCCGAGCGCGGGGTGGGCGCCGTGACCATTCGCGTTCTCGTCGCGGACGACCAAGAGCTCGTCCGCACCGGGCTGAGCATGATCCTCGACGCGCAGCGCGACATCCAGGTCGTCGGTCAAGCGGTCGACGGATACGACGCGGTGGCGCAAGCGCGCCGGTTGCGACCCGATGTGTGCGTGTTCGACATCCGGATGCCGGGTCTCGACGGCATCGAGGCGACGCGACTTCTGGCGGGCCCGGGTAACGACGATCCGATGGCGGTCGTCGTCATCACCACGTTCGACCTCGACGAGTACGTGTTCGCCGCTCTGCGCGCGGGGGCGAAGGGCTTCCTGCTGAAGGATGCCGGGACGCAGCTGCTCACCCAGGCGGTGCGGGCCGCCGCGACTGGCGACGCCCTGATCGCCCCGAACGTGACCGTGCGGCTCATCGAGGCGTTCGCCGGCGCGAGCGCCGCGACCCCACCGCCGCAACCACTCGACGCGCTGACCGAGCGCGAGGAACAGGTGCTCGCCCGGGTCGCCGTCGGGCGCAGCAACAGCGAGATCGCGGGCGAGCTCTACATCACCCTCAGCACGGTCAAGACCCACATCGCGAGCCTCATGTCGAAGCTCGGCGCCCGCAACCGCGTCGAGATCGCGATCTGGGCTCACCAGTCAGGACGTGTGCGCTGACGGCGGTGCAACGGGATGCAACGTTGCGGGGCGTAGCGTCCTGGGCATCCGAGATCGCGGCAGGGACGCCGCGACATCATGCGTCGAAGGAGACACCATGACCATCGTCGAAGAGGGCGTTTCGAGCGTCTATGCGGCCCCCGGCCAGCGCGGAGCCGTCGCTGACTACCGACCCCGCTACGGCCACTACATCGGCGGCGAGTTCGTCGAGCCGGTGAAGGGCCAGTACTTCGAGAACATCTCGCCTGTGAACGGCAAGCCGTTCACCGAGGTCGGCCGCGGCACCGTCGAAGACATCGACCGCGCAGTCGACGTCGCGTGGAAGGCGTTCGAGTCGTGGAAGCGCACGACGGCCGCCGAGCGCTCGGTCATCCTCAACAAGATCGCCGACCGCATCGAGGCGAACCTCGAGGCGATCGCCGTCGCCGAGACCTGGGACAACGGCAAGCCCGTGCGCGAGACGCTCGCTGCCGACATCCCGCTGGTCGTCGACCACTTCCGCTACTTCGCCGGCGTCCTGCGCGCGCAGGAGGGCTCGCTCAGCCAGATCGACGAAGACACCGTCGCGTACCACTTCAACGAGCCGCTGGGCGTGGTCGGCCAGATCATCCCGTGGAACTTCCCGATCCTCATGGCCACGTGGAAGCTCGCCCCCGCGCTCGCCGCCGGCAACTGCGTCGTGCTCAAGCCCGCCGAGCAGACCCCGGCATCCATCCTGTTCCTGTTCGACATCATCGGCGACCTGCTGCCGGCCGGCGTCGTGAACATCGTCAACGGGTTCGGCATCGAGGCGGGCGCGCCGCTCGCGCAGCACAAGCGCATCCGCAAGGTCGCGTTCACGGGCGAGACCACGACCGGGCGCCTGATCATGCAGTACGCGTCGCAGAACCTCATCCCGGTGACCCTCGAGCTCGGCGGCAAGAGCGCGAACATCTTCTTCGAAGACGTCGCACGGCAGAAGGATGCCTACTACGACAAGGCTCTCGAGGGCTTCACCTTCTTCGCCCTGAACGGCGGCGAGGTCTGCACCTGCCCGAGTCGCGCGCTCATCCAGCGCTCGATCTACGACGACTTCCTCGGCGATGGGCTGCAGCGCGTCGGCAAGATCATCCAGGGCAACCCGCTCGACCCGGCGACGATGATCGGGGCCCAGGCATCCAACGACCAGCTCGAGAAGATCCTGAGCTACATCGACATCGGCAAGGCCGAGGGCGCGAAGGTGCTCATCGGCGGCGAGCGCGTCGACCTCGGCGGCGACCTGAGCGAGGGCTTCTACGTGCAGCCGACCGTGTTCGAGGGCCAGAACAGCATGCGCATCTTCCAGGAGGAGATCTTCGGGCCGGTCGTCTCGGTGACCTCGTTCGACGACTTCGACGGCGCGATCGACATCGCCAACGACACGCTCTACGGCCTGGGCGCCGGTGTGTGGAGCCGCTCGGGCGACACGGCCTATCGCGCCGGGCGCGCGATCGAGGCGGGCCGCGTCTGGACGAACACGTACCACCAGTACCCCGCGCACGCGGCGTTCGGCGGGTACAAGCAGTCGGGCATCGGCCGCGAGAACCACCTCAAGATGCTCGACCACTACCAGCAGACCAAGAACCTGCTCGTGTCGTATGCCGAAGGAGCCATGGGCTTCTTCTGAGCCCTGGATGCCATGACGAGAACAGTCAGCAGGGTCGCCGTGACGGATGCCGCGGCGGCCCTGCTGCGCCAGTTGACGGCGCAACACGGCAAGCTCATGTTCCATCAGTCGGGCGGATGCTGCGACGGCAGCGCCCCGATGTGCTTCCCGATCGGGATGTTCATCACGGGTCCGTCCGACGTGAAGCTCGGCGACCTCGAGGTGGGTCTGGATGACGCGGTCGAGGTCTTCATCTCGGAGTCGCAGTTCGAGTACTGGAAGTACACGCACCTGACCATCGACGTCGTGCCCGGGCGCGGCGCCGGGTTCAGTGTGGAGGGCCCGACGGGCAACAGGTTCATCATCCGCTCGCGGATGCTCGACGAGGTGGAGTTGGAGGCGTTCGGGCTCGCGTGAGCCATCGTGTCCCCGCTGAGACACAGTGCGTCACGCTGGGTCTCAGCGCGAATGCGGTGGTTCGCGGGCCGGCCATCGACATCCGTCACGGGGTGAAACCGGGCGTCACACGCGCTGACGCTCGGTTTCGTTCTCGTTACAAATCGAGCGCGTGGCGGGTCGGTGGTCGGCGCGCGGGTCAAAATGGCGGGATGGACCCCGCGCACCGGCGGGGTCACCCATTCACACAGCAGAGGTAACACGCATGTCACTGCACCACCCCTCCCGCCGCGGGCGTCTCGCCCTCGCGCTCGGCGCCATCGGCGTCACGACGATCGTCCTGGCCGGCTGCTCCGGCGGAGCGACCGGCGGCGCCTCGGGCGACGCCGCCTCGGGCGATCCCCTGATCGTCGGCACCACCGACAAGATCACCTCGATCGACCCGGCCGGTTCGTACGACAACGGCTCGTTCGCCGTCATGAACCAGATCTACGGATTCCTGCTCAACAGCCAGTACGGCACCGCTGAGGTCGGCCCCGACCTCGCCGAGTCGGCAGAGTTCACCTCGCCGACCGAGTACACGGTCACGCTCAAGAAGGACCTGAAGTTCGCGAACGGCCACGAGCTGACCTCGTCGGACGTCAAGTTCTCGTTCGACCGCCAGGTGAAGATCGCCGACCCGAACGGACCCTCGTCGCTGCTGGCGAACCTCGAGAGCGTCGCCACTCCCGACGACACGACCGTCGTGTTCACCCTGAAGGCGGCCAACGACCAGACGTGGCCCCAGGTGCTGTCGAGCCCTGCTGCGCCCATCGTCGACGAAGAGGTCTTCTCGGCCGACGCCGTCACGCCCGACGACGACATCGTCAAGGGCAAGGCTTTCGATGGTCAGTACGTCATCGACTCTTACAAGATCAACGAGCTGGTCTCGTACGCGCCGAACCCCGACTATGCGGGCTCGCTGCCGAAGGCGGCCAACAGTGGGATCACCACCAAGTACTACGCGGATGCCTCGAACCTGAAGCTCGACATCGGCAACGGCGACGTCGACGTGGCGTTCCCGAGCCTGTCGGCCACCGACATCGCCGACCTGAAGAAGAACGACAAGGTGAAGGTCGTCGACGGCCCCGGCGGCGCCATCCGCTACATCGTCTTCAACTTCAACACCATGCCGTACGGTGCCACGACGGCCGACGCCGACGCGGCGAAGGCCCTCGCCGTGCGTCAGGCCGCCGCGGATCTGGTCGACCGTGAGGCGATCGCGAAGGACATCTACAAGGACACCTTCACGCCCCTGTACTCGTACGTCGCGCAGGGCTTCACCGGCGCCAACGAGGCGCTCAAGGGACTGTACGGTGACGGCGAAGGCGGTCCGTCGCTCGACAAGGCGAAGAAGACGCTCGCCGATGCCGGGGTCACGACGCCGGTCGTTCTCAACCTGCAGTACAACGGCGACCACTACGGCCCGTCGTCGGGTGACGAGTACGCCGCCATCAAGGCGCAGCTCGAAGAGGGCGGTCTGTTCACCGTCAACCTCGCGCAGACCGAGTGGGTGCAGTACACGAAGGACCGTTCGGCAGACGTCTACCCGGTGTACCAGCTGGGCTGGTTCCCCGACTTCTCCGACGCCGACAACTACCTGACGCCGTTCTTCACGAAGAAGAACTTCCTCGGGAACCACTACGACAACCCCGAGGTTCAGGACCTCCTCGCGAAGGAAGCGACGAACAACGACCCGGCGTCGCGCACCGAGCAGATCGGACAGATCCAGGACCTCGTCGCGAAGGACCTGTCGACGATTCCGCTGCTCCAGGGCAAGCAGATCGCTGTCGTGGGCGCAGACGTCGAGGGCACCACGCTCGACGGCTCGTTCAAGTTCCGCTACGCGCCGCTCACCAAGTGAGCCCAGAGCGCGGGCCGGGGGCATCCCCGGTCCGCGCTCTGCACGCGTCGGCATCCGTCTCTCAGTAAGGTTCTCGCATGGTCACCGCCATCAGCGCCGACGACATCGTCGCGCAGCCGGTCAAAGCGCGCTCGGGCGGTCTCTGGCGCTACATCCTGATCAGGCTGCTGCTGATCATCCCGACCGTGTTCATCCTCGTCACGGTCGTCTTCGTCCTCATGCGCATCACGGGCGACCCCATCACCGCCGCTCTCGGCGGCCGGCTGCCCCCCGACCAGCTCGCCGAGCGCATCGAAGCGGCCGGCTACAACCGCCCGCTGTTCGTCCAGTACCTCGATTACCTGGGCGGCATCCTCCGCGGCGATTTCGGCACGACGCTCACCGACAACCGCGCGGTGACCGACATCCTGCTGCAGTACGGCGCGGCGACGCTCGAGCTCGCCTTCTACGCGCTCATCGTGGCGTTCCTCATCGGCATCCCGTTCGGTCTCATCGCCGCCTACCGCCGCGACCGCTGGCAGGACGCCGTGCTGCGCATCGCCGCGATCCTCGGCTACGCGACACCCATCTTCTTCGTCGGCCTGCTGCTGAAGCTCGTCTTCTCGGTGTGGCTCGGCGTGCTGCCCGTCGCCGGCCGCGCGTCGACGCGCACCGAGCTGAAGCTGCAGGGCCTCGATGCCCCGACCGGCATCTACCTCATCGACGCGATCCGACTCGGCGACGGCGCCGCGATCGGCGACGTGCTGATCCATGCGATCCTGCCCGGCCTCGCCCTCGGCATCCTCACCGCCGGCATCTTCCTGCGTCTCGTCCGCACCAACGTGATCAGCACGCTCGGTGCGCAGTACGTCACGTCGGGGCGCTCGCGCGGCGTGAGCGAGTACCGCCTCGTAACGAAGCACGCCTACCGTCCGGCGCTCATCCCGATCATCACCGTCATCGGCCTGCAGATCGCCCTGCTGCTCTCGGGCGCGGTGCTCACCGAGAGCGTGTTCGAATGGAAGGGCATCGGCTTCATGCTCTCGCAGTACCTGAAGGCGCGCGACTTCGTGGCCGTGCAGGGCATCGTCGTGATGATCGCCGTCGTGGTGGCCGTGACGAACTTCATCGTCGACGTGATCGCGGCCTTCATCGACCCGCGGGTGAGGTACTGACATGACGGATGCCTCGACCCCGCCGCCCACGTCGGGAATCTCGGCGGCGCCCGCGGGCGCCCTCACCGGTCGCAAGGTCCTCCTGCGCGACCGCCTGCCGGTGATCTCGCAGCTGCGTCGCAGCGTGGGTCTCCAGCGCACGATGCTGGTCATCGGCCTCGTGATCATGGCCGTGTTCCTGCTGGTCGCGATCTTCGCGCCGCTGATCGCTCCGTACAGCTTCGCCCAGCAGTCTGCGAACGGCGTGAAGTTCGGCACGCAGCAGCCGCCCAGCTCGCTGAACCTGCTCGGCACGACCGTGAGCGGCTTCGATGTGTGGTCGCGCGTCATCTGGGGAGCGCAGACCGCCCTGCTGGTGATCGTGTGCGCCATCGCGTTCTCGATCTTCCTGGGCATCTTCCTGGGGCTCGTCGGCGGCTACTTCGGCGGGTGGCTCGATCGCATCCTGGTCGTGGTCTGCGACGCGATCTACGCGCTGCCGTCGCTGCTGCTCGCGATCGTCATGTCGATCGTGATCACCAAGGGGCAGTCGACGCTCTGGGGTGGCATCCTCGCCACCGCGCTGTCGATCACGGTGGTCTTCGTGCCGCAGTATTTCCGTGTCATCCGGGCTGAGGTCGTGCGCGTGAAGACCGAGCCGTTCGTCGAGTCGGCGCGGGTCATCGGCGTGCCGACGGGGCGCATCCTCGTGCGGCACGTGCTGCGCAACTCGACGCGCTCGCTGCCGGTGGTGATCACCCTGAACGCCTCCGAGGCGCTGCTGACGCTCGCCGGTCTCGGCTTCCTCGGGTTCGGCATCGAGGCCACCGCGGCTGCGGAATGGGGCTACGACCTCAACCGCGCGGTCGCCGACGTGACCAGCGGCATCTGGTGGACGGCGATCCCGCCCGGCATCGCGATCGTGCTGGTGGTGCTCGGAATCACCCTGATGGGCGAGAGCATCAACGATCTGAGCGACCCGCGGCTGCGCACGCGCCGCCGCGCGAAGGAGGCGTCATGAGTGCCGCGTCATCCGTGTCACCCGTTTCCTCCGAGGCGACGGATGCCGTCGCCGTCGTCTCCGACCTGACGGTCACCTTCGCCACCGACGGCGATCCGGTCGTCGCCGTCTCGGGCATCTCGCTCGAGGCGCGCGCGGGCGAAGTGCTTGCCATCGTCGGCGAGTCGGGATCGGGCAAGACCGTCACCGCCAACACCCTGCTGGGGCTGCTGCCCGAGACCGCCACCCTCTCGGGCGCGGTCATCGTGCGGGGTCGCGAGCGCGACACCGACATCGTGCACGCGACGCCGGCGCAGCTGCGCGAGATGCGCGGCAGTGACGCGGCCATGGTCTTCCAGGAGCCGTCGACCGCACTGAACCCCGTGTACACGATCGGGTGGCAGATCGCCGAGGGGCTGCGCGCGCACGAGAAGCTGTCGGCGAGCGAGGCGAAGGCCCGGGCCGTCGAGGTGCTGCGCCGAGTGGGCATCCCCGATGCCGAGAAGCGCGTCGACGACTACCCGCACCAGTTCTCGGGCGGGCAGAAGCAGCGCGTCGTGATCGCGATGGCGCTCGTTCTCGATGCCAAGCTGATCATCGCCGACGAGCCGACGACCGCGCTCGATGTCACCGTGCAGGCCGAGATCCTCGAGCTGCTGCGCACGTGTCGCGACGAGTTCGGCGCCACGATCGTGCTGATCACCCACAACATGGGCGTGGTCGCCGACCTCGCCGACCGTGTCGTGGTGATGTACCGGGGCGACATCGTCGAGCAGGCTCCGGTGCGCGAGCTGTTCGCGAATCCGCAGCAGCAGTACACGCGTGAGCTGCTGGCGGCCGTGCCGCACGTGGGGCGCGGCAAGAGCGCGCGGCAGTCGCCCGACCTCGCCGCCCCGGCGGCACCGCCGGAGGACAGCGTCGTCGTGGCATCCGGTCTGCAGATCGGGTACCCGGGGCGGCTCGGCTCGCCGGGCGTGGTGGCCGTGAAGGGCGTCGACTTCTGGATCGCGCCGGGCGAGGTGCTGGGGCTCGTCGGAGAGTCGGGGTCGGGCAAGACCACGATCGGCCGCGCGATGGTCGGCCTCACCGACGTGATCGGCGGCTCGCTGCGCGTCCTGGGCGTCGAGATGCGCGGGGCGAAGCCGCGCCACCTGGCGAAGATCCGGCCCGACGTGGGCTTCGTCTTCCAGGACCCGGCGACGAGCTTCAACCCGTTGCTGACGATCGCCGAGTGCATCGCCGAGCCGCTGATCGTGCACCGTCGGGGCCTGTCGGGGCGCGACGTGCGCGCGAAGGTCGACGAGCTGCTGGATGCCGTGCGGCTGCCCACCTCGTTCGGCGACCGCTATCCGCACGAGCTGTCCGGCGGGCAGCGGCAGCGCGCGTCGCTCGCCCGCGCGCTGGCGCTCGACCCCAAGCTCCTCATCGCCGACGAGCCGACGAGCGCCCTCGATGTGTCGGTGCAGGCGCGGGTGCTGGAGCTGTTCGCCGAGCTGCAGGCGCAGTTCGGCTTCGCATGCCTGTTCATCAGCCACGACCTCGCCGTCGTCGACGAGGTCGCCGACCGCATCGTCGTGCTGCGGCAGGGCACGATCCGCGAACAGGGCACCACGGTGCAGGTGCTGACCGACCCGCGCGACGACTACACGAAGCGGCTGCTGGCCTCGCTGCCCGTGCCCGACCCTGTCGAGCAGGCCGTGCGCCGCGCCGCCTGGGCGGCGACGCGGGACTGAGCCTTCGCGCCAGGCGGCGCCGGGCGGCGCCGGGGTGTGCGGGGTGTGGCCGCGGGCTGCGCGAGGGCTGAACCGTCGGATTTGTGGTGAGACACAGTGCGACGCGCTGTGGTTCATCACGGATGCCATGGTTCGCGGCCTGTGCGCGGCGCGCGGGGCGCGGCGCGCGGCCCGGGCGTGAGCAGCGCGCGGGGCTCAGCGGCCGAAGATCGACTGCAGGGCGCCGAACTGGCTGAACAGCCACGCCAGCAGGAACACGCCCGTCAGGATCATGGCGCCCCACTGCACGCCGGGACGCAGGCGTCGGCCCTGCGGGGCGACGCCGCGGGGCGTCGGGCGCAGGGCTGCCGTCGGGGCGGCGAAGGGGAGGGGCGACCCCTCGACAGGCTCGGGGACCTGGCCAGGCTCGGGGACCTGGCCGGGCCCGGGGACCTGGCCGGGCTCGGGGACCACGCCGGGCTGAGCCGCCGCGTAGTCCGCGGCCGTCGATCCGTACCGCGGCGGCGCCTCGGCGAGGCGGTCGTCGCGCCAGCGTTCCCACTGCGCGAACTTGTCGGTGAGCGCGCGCACGGTCGCGAACAGCCATGCCCAGGTCGCGGCATCGAGGGTGACGATGTCGCGTCGCCCGTAGAGGAACAGCCAGTCGTCGACGATCTCGACGTCGAGCTCGGCGGCGTGGTCGACGAAGCGCGCCATGATGTCGGGTGTGAAGAGGTAGAGCGCGTCGCGTTCGTAGCCCTGGGGGCAGTACAGCGCGAAGTGGCGGTCGAAGTCGCCCTCGAGGCTCAGCCGTTGGCTGCGGTCGAACGCGCGCGGCAGGTTCGAGCCGAGGAACGAGTTGTTGCCCGTGGCATCCAACACGATGTTCGGCAGCGGCGACGTCAGCTTGATCGCGACATAGCCCCACGTGTGGGTCGTCTCGTTCTTGCCGGAGCCGGTCTTGTAGCGGTAGTTCGCGAATTCGACGAGGCGCGGGCGGGTGCCGCGGACGATGTCGGTGGCGACCCGGTGGTGCCCCAGGCCGAAGATCAGTCCGGGCAGTGCGGGGTCCTGCGCCTCGGGGTACCACGCCATGCCGTTGGCCTTCGCGAAGTGGTCGAGGCGGTAGGCGCGGGCGCCGCCCGAGCCGAAGCGCCCGGTGGCGACCCTCCAGATCGCGACGCCGACGATGGTGAGGAAGACCCCTGCGATGACCACCGGCACGATGGCGAACAGCGGTGACCCGCCCCGCCCGAACGCGAGCAACGAGCTGAAGATGCTGCCGAAGACCGACCCGAAGATCAGCAGGAACATCACGCCCACGACCGCCGTCACGATCACCGTGACCGGCGAGGTCGACGGCATGCGGCCGGATGCCTTCAGCGCGCGCACGTACTCGCGCACCGTTGCCCTGTCGAGCGGTTCGGTCAGCGGGCGGTCATCGAAGGGCAGGGATGCCGCGGGGCCGGGCGTCGTCATGCGATCACGGTACCGGCGATTGGGCACCCGATCGGGCATCGGCTAGACTGTGGAGGTTGTCTGTGTACCTTCTCGCATCGCGGGAACACGCGGGCACGTGCATCAACCCTCCTGATGCCGGGAAATGCCCGGCATCCGTTCTAGTCCGAAGGAGGTGGGTTAGTGACGCACTCATACCAGTACGAGCTCATGGTCATCCTCGACCCCGAGATCGACGAGCGTCAGGTCGCCCCCAAGCTCGATGGGTTCCTGAAGGTGATCACCGGCGACGGTGGCACCATCGAGAACGTCGACATCTGGGGCAAGCGTCGCCTGGCGTACGAGATCCAGAAGAAGAACGAGGGCATCTACGCCGTCGTCAACTTCACCGCCACGAGCGAGGCCACGCAGGAGCTCGACCGTCAGCTCAAGCTGAACGAGCAGATCATGCGTACCAAGGTCCTGCGCGCTGAAGAGGCCATTGCCCTGGTCGCCGCCGAGAAGGCGCGCTCCGAGGCCAAGGCTGCCCGCAAGGCAGCGAAGGCGTAACGACGATGGCCGGCGAGACCGTCATCACCGTCGTGGGCAACCTCACGGCAGACCCCGAGCTGCGCTACACGCAGAACGGCCTGCCCGTCGCGAACTTCACGATCGCGTCGACGCCCCGCACTTTCGACCGTCAGGCGAACGAGTGGAAGGACGGCGAAGCGCTGTTCCTGCGCGCGTCGGTCTGGCGCGATTTCGCGGAGCACGTCGCGGGTTCGCTCACGAAGGGTTCGCGCGTGATCGCGACCGGTCGGCTCAAGCAGCGGTCCTACCAGGACCGCGAGGGGCAGAACCGCGTCTCGATCGAGCTGGAGATCGACGAGATCGGTCCCTCGCTGCGGTATGCCACGGCTCAGGTCACTCGCGCTGCCTCCAGCGGCGCCGGTGGCGGTGGCGGTCAGCAGTCGCGCCCGCAAGTGCAGCAGGAGGAGCCGTGGGCGACTCCCGGCTCCGCCGCACCGGATGCGTGGAGCGCACCCGGCTCGTACGGCGACGACACGCCGTTCTGATCTCTCGACACGCTCGAGCCCTTCGACAGGCTCAGGAACAGATCTCGGATGCCACAGGCATCCATTCACACTCGTAAGGAAAAATCATGGCTGGAAAGTCAACCGGCGATCGCCGGAAGCCGCGGAAGGGCGGCAAGCCCGTCGCTCCCGCGAAGCCGACCCGCGTCGGCGTCATCGACTACAAGGACGTCGCGACGCTGCGCAAGTTCATCTCGGAGCGTGGGAAGATCCGCGCCCGTCGTATCACCGGTGTCTCGGTGCAGGAGCAGCGTCTGATCGCCAAGGCGATCAAGAACGCGCGCGAAATGGCGCTCCTGCCTTACGCCGGCGCTGGCCGCTAAGGAGCACCCATCATGGCAAAGCTGATTCTCACGAACGAGGTTGCCGGGCTCGGAAGCGCCGGCGACGTCATCGAGGTCAAGAACGGGTACGCCCGCAACTACCTCATCCCCCAGGGCTTCGCAGTGGCCTGGACCCGCGGTGGCGAGAAGCAGGTGGCGTCGATCCGCGCCGCTCGTGACGCCCGCGCGATCCACGTGCACGAAGAGGCCGTGGCCCTCAAGGACGCCATCGAGGCGGCCAAGGTCAAGCTCACCGTCAAGGCCGGCAAGGAAGGTCGCCTCTTCGGCGCCGTCAAGCCCGCCGACGTGGCCGACGCGGTTGCCGCGGCGGGCCTGGGTGAGCTCGACAAGCGCAAGATCCACATCACCGCGCCGATCAAGGCCACGGGCGAGCACGAGGCGACCGTTCGCCTGCGTGACGACCTGACCGCCGTGATCACCCTGCAGGTGGTTGCCGCGAAGTAACCCTCTCCGGTTGCTGAGCTGGTCGAAGCACGGATGCCGTGGCCTTTCGAGGTCGCGGCATCCGTCGTTTCTCCGGGCGAAACGTCCTGAAATCACGTGCCGTGCGACTTGACAAACGGTGTGGTTATCCCCGTTGTTCTCCCCAGGTGAGGTTTCGACGCAAACCTTCAACCCACACTTCAGACGCATTCTCCGTCCCCAGCATGTGGAATGTAAAACACCAGATCAAGAGACATTTACTCTTTGATCGAACCTGAGAATTCGTTGAGTTTCCACAGGCTCTGTACACAGGCATCCCGGCGTTTCACGCAGTCTGTCCACACAGTTATCCACAGGCCGGTTTGCGGGTGTCGGAACCCGTCTCTACCGTGGCCTGTGGCCCGGAACCCCGGCCGGGTCGCATTCGGGAAAGAGGCGTGACATGTCGATTGCGGACATCTCCGAGGAACGTCTCGGTGGACGGCCTGACCGCAGCAACGAGCGGACGCCGCCGCACGATCTGCTCGCCGAGCAGTCGACGCTCGGCGGCATGCTGCTGTCGCCCGATGCGGTCGCCGACGTCGTCGAGTCGATCCGCGGCACCGACTTCTACGTGCCGAAGCACGAGCTGATCTTCGAGGCGGTCCTCAGTCTCTATTCGCACGGCGAGCCGACCGACGTGGTCGCCGTCACCGACGAACTCATCAAGACCGGCGATCTGCAACGCGCGGGCGGTGCCGACTATCTGCACTCGCTGACCTCGATCGTGCCGACGGCGGCCAACTCGGCGTATTACGCCTCGATCGTGCACGAGCGCGCGCTGCTGCGCCGCCTCGTCGAGGCTGGCACCCGCATCGTGCAGATGGGCTACAACGGCCAGGGTGAGGCGCTCGACCTGGTGAACAACGCGCAGGCCGAGATCTACTCGGTCACCGGCACCGAGCACGCCGAGGACTACGTCGCGCTCCAGGTCGCGGTCGACGCGGCGATGGAAGACATCGAAGCAGCCCGCGGGCGTGACGGCCAGATGACGGGCATCCCGACGGGGTTCCAGCAGCTCGACCAGCTGACGAACGGTCTGCACGGCGGCCAGATGGTCGTCGTAGCGGCGCGGCCCGCGATGGGGAAGTCGACGCTGGCGCTCGATCTGGCGCGGTCGGCCGCGATCAAGCACAACAAGCCGACGATCTTCTTCTCGCTTGAAATGGGCAAGAGCGAGATCGCCATGCGCCTGATGAGCGCCGAGGGCGCCGTGCCGCTGCAGTCGATGCGCAAGGGCACGCTCGATCAGCGCGACTGGACGACGATGGCATCCGTCCGCGGACGCATCAACGACGCGCCGCTGTACATCGACGATTCGCCGAACATGACGCTCGTCGAGATCCGCGCGAAGTGCCGCAAGCTCAAGCAGCGCGTGGGCCTGCAGATGGTCGTGATCGACTACCTGCAGCTGATGACCTCGGGCAAGCGCGTCGAGTCGCGCCAGCAAGAGGTGTCGGAGTTCTCGCGCGCGCTCAAGCTGCTGGCGAAAGAGCTGCAGGTGCCGGTCGTCGCGCTGTCGCAGCTGAACCGTGGCGCCGAGCAGCGCTCAGACAAGAAGCCCGCGATCAGCGACCTGCGCGAATCGGGATCGATCGAGCAGGATGCCGACATCGTCATCCTCCTGCACCGCGAGGCCGCCTACGAGAAGGACAGCCCCCGCGCCGGCGAGGCCGACCTGATCGTCGCCAAGCACCGCAACGGCCCGACCGACACCGTGACCGTCGCCTTCCAGGGCCACTTCTCGAGGTTCACCGACATGGCCCCGGGGGACTTCGCGTAGTTGTAGGTGTAGGGATTTTTCTAAAATGTCCATTTCGCAGATGAAGTGTCCACGTGGTGTCCATATGGACATTTCGGTCGGGTGGTTCGGGTGATCTCTCCTGCAGCAAGGGGATAGCTGCTGGGCGGGAGACGTAATTCACGCACAGGCGGCCGGCTCGAGGCGGTAGGTCTCACGCGATGCCACAAACAAATCTGAGCATGGACACCACGATTTCCTCAGTACTCCGGAATACCCTAGGGGGGTAGGGGTGTTAGGGTGGGTGTCGCCGATTCTGGCGCATCACCGACGGAAGGAAACCATCATGGCCACCAGCGAGTACCAGGTCACCGGCATGACGTGCGGACACTGCGAGATGTCCATCCGTGAAGAGGTCTCCCAGATCCCCGGCGTGGACGAGATCCAGGTGAGCGCCCAGACCGGCAAGCTCGTCGTGTCTTCCACCAGTGCTCTGGATGACGCCGCCGTGCTGGCCGCGGTCGACGAGGCTGGTTACTCCGCGGTGCGCGCCTGATGAACGCTGCGGGACGACTCAGCCTGTATGGCGCCGGCGTCGTCGTGGCTTTCGGCGGGGCGTTCGGCATCGCGGCAGCTGTCGTCCCGGACAGCGCCGTCGCCAACTGGACGGCCGCGGCTGACGACAGCTCGATGGCCGATCACGCCGGCATGACCGGCGAGGACACCGCCGAGACCGCCACCATCCCCGGCGTCTCCCTCTCCGGTTACGGATACGAACTCAGCCCGATCGCCGCGCCCACCGGAACGGGCGAGTCAGGCGAGTTGAGCTTCCAGATCCTCGACGCTGACGGGACTGCGCTGACCGCGTACGAGTCCTCGCATGAGAAGGACCTGCACCTGATCGTGGTGCGCACCGATGGAACCCAGTTCCGGCACGTGCACCCCACGCTCGACGAGGCCACCGGCACCTGGACGACCTCCTGGGAGTGGACCGAAGCCGGCAGCTACCGGATCTATGCCGACTTCGTGCCGGACGTCGCCGACGGCCCCGACAAGGTCACCCTGACCCGCACGGTCGACGTCGCGGGCGCGTTCACCCCGAACCCGGCGACCGCCACGTCGACGACAAGCGAGGTCGACGGGTACACGGTCACCCTCGATGGGGACCTGACCGCGGGGGAGAGCTCCGAGCTAACCTTGTCGGTCACCCGTGACGGGCAGCCAGTCACCACCCTGCAGCCGTACCTTGGGGCCTTCGGGCACCTCGTCGCGCTGCGCGATGGGGACCTGGCCTACCTGCACGTGCACGCCGAAGGCGACGACCCGCAGGACGGCGACACCGCCGGACCCGACATCCGATTCGCGGCCGAGGCGCCTACCACCGGCCGGTACCTGCTCTACCTCGACTTCCAGGTCGACGGGCAGGTCCACACCGCCGAGTTCGTCGTGGACGCCGGGCACGGCACCGGCGACACGGACACGGACGACACACACAGCGACACGGGCGACGGTCACTGACCGCCCCGCGGTGATCTGAGAGAAGAAGGAACACCATGAGCACCACAGCCCCCGCAGAACAGACCGCGGACTCCGCCGTCGAACTCCAGATCGGCGGGATGACCTGCGCCTCCTGCGCGATGCGGATCGAGAAAAAGCTGAACAAGCTCGACGGCGTCGCCGCCACGGTCAACTACGCCACCGAGAAGGCGAAGGTCACCATCCCCGCCGGATACGACCCGGCCCTGCTGATCGCCGAGGTCGAGAAGACCGGCTACAGCGCGGCGCTTCCGGCCCCGAAGAAGGCCAAGAACGACACCGCCGAGGGCGGGGACGCGGACGATGCCGACCCGGAGCTGACCAGCCTCCGCAATCGGCTCATCGTCTCCATCGTCCTGAGCGTCCCGGTCATCGCGATGGCGATGGTCCCCGCCCTGCAGTTCACCTACTGGCAGTGGGCGTCGTTGGCGCTGGCGGCGCCGGTCATCGTGTGGGCGGCGTTCCCGTTCCACAAGGCGGCGTGGGCGAACCTCAAGCACGGCACCGCGACGATGGACACGCTCATCTCGATGGGCACGACCGCCGCGTTCCTGTGGTCGCTGTACGCGCTGTTCTTCGGCACCGCCGGCACCCCCGGGATGACGCACCCGTTCGAGCTCACCCTCGCCCCCTCGGAAGGAGCCGCGAACATCTACCTCGAAGTCGCCGCCGGGGTGACGATGTTCATCCTCGCCGGCCGCTACTTCGAGAAGCGGTCCAAGCGTCAGGCCGGCGCCGCGCTGCGCGCGCTGCTCGAGCTCGGCGCGAAGGAAGTATCCGTGCTGCGCGACGGGGTGGAGACGAAGATCCCGGTCGAGGACCTGCAGGCGGGGGACGAGTTCATCGTCCGCCCGGGCGAGAAGATCGCCACCGACGGTGTCGTGGTTTCCGGCACGTCCGCCGTGGACGCCTCCATGCTCACCGGCGAATCCGTCCCGGTCGAGGTCGCCGAAGGCGACCCCGTCACCGGAGCCACGGTGAACGCCGGCGGACGCTTGGTAGTTCGCGCCACTCGGGTCGGCTCGGACACGCAGCTGGCGCAGATGGCCAAGCTCGTCGAGGACGCCCAGACCGGAAAGGCTGAGGTGCAGCGCCTGGCCGACAAGATCTCCGGCGTGTTCGTCCCGATTGCGATCCTCATCGCCGTCGTCGCGATGGGGGCATGGTTGGGTGCCGGGTTCCCTGTCGCTGCCGCGTTCACCGCCGCCGTCGCCGTGCTGGTCATCGCGTGCCCGTGCGCCCTGGGTCTTGCCACGCCGACCGCGCTGCTGGTCGGCACCGGCCGCGGCGCGCAGATGGGCATCCTGATCAAGGGCCCGGAAGTGCTGGAATCCACCCGCAAGGTCGACACCGTCGTGCTCGATAAGACCGGCACCGTCACCACCGGCAAGATGACCCTGGTCAACGTCGTCACCGAGCCGGGCACCGATGCGGACGAGCTACTCCGCCTCGCCGGTGCACTCGAAGACGCCTCCGAGCACCCCATCGCGCAGGCGATCGCGAAGGGCGCCACCCAGCAGACCGGCACCCTCCCCACCGTGGAAGGGTTCACGAACCTGGAAGGCAAGGGCGTGCAGGGTGTCGTCGACGGACACGCACTCATCGTCGGCCGGGAATCGCTGCTGGCCGAGTGGTCGCTGCGCCTGAGCGCCGAGGTTGCCGCCGCGAAGGCGCAGGCCGAAAGCGAAGGCAAGACCGTCGTCGCCGTCGGATGGGATGGTGCCGCTCGCGGCATCCTCATCGTCGCCGACACCGTCAAGCCGACCAGCAAGGAGGCCATCGCCCAGCTCAAGGCACTCGGCCTGACTCCGGTGCTGCTCACCGGCGACAACGAGGCGGTCGCCCGCCAGATCGCCGCCGAGGTCGGTATCGACCAGGTCATCGCCGAAGTCCTCCCGAAGGACAAGGTCGATGTCGTCACCCGCCTCCAAGGCGAGGGAAAGGTCGTCGCGATGGTCGGAGACGGTGTCAACGACGCCCCCGCGCTCGCGCAGGCCGACCTCGGCTTGGCGATGGGAACCGGCACCGACGTCGCGATCGAGGCCTCGGACATCACCCTGGTCCGCGGCGACCTGCGCAGCGCCGCTGACGCGATCCGGCTGTCCCGCAAGACCCTCGGCACTATCAAGACCAACCTGTTCTGGGCCTTCGCCTACAACACGGCCGCGATCCCGGTCGCAGCCCTCGGTCTCCTCAACCCGATGCTCGCCGGTGCCGCCATGGCACTGTCCAGCGTGTTCGTCGTGGGCAACAGCCTGCGTCTGCGCGGATTCAAGAGCATCGCCCGCTGACCGGGCAACCCGGCAGCACCTACCACCCACATCGGAAGGAACACCACCCATGTCCAGCTGTTGCAGCACCAGCGCCCCCGCCCCCGGCGGCCGTGAGAACCTCCTCGACGCCGCCGGTGGCGCCGACATGACCACCTGCCCCGTGATGGAGGGCACCCCGGTCAACAAGGCCACCGCCGTGGCGGCCGGCCTGTTCCGCGACTACGAGGGCGAGCGGTACTACTTCTGCTGCGCCGGCTGCGGTCCCGCGTTCGACGCGGACCCGGCCCGCTACGCCGCCGCCATGGCCTGAGCCTCACTCCCGGTGCCCACACACCCCGTGCGGGCACCGGGAGACCGGACCCTTCATGACCTCCACCATCGCGGCCGCCCGCGAACCGGGCTACATCACCGACCCCCGCACCTACCGGAACCGGCTGCGCCGTCTGGAAGGGCAGATTCGCGGGCTCACCGGGATGATCGAGCAGGAACGCCCCTGCATCGATACCCTCACCCAGATCTCCGCCACCCAACGCGCGCTCCAGGGTGTCGGTCTCGCCCTGCTGACGGACTACCTGCGCCACGCGCACGCCACCGGCACCCTCACCGACGACACCGTCCTTGATGCCGCCTCGACCGCGATCACCCAGCTGATCCGGTCCTGACCCTGCCCTCCTCGCAGCGCCGCGACCCCCGTACCCCGGAAGCGAACTGCACCTCATGCCCACCCACCATGTCCTCATCCTCGGGGCAGGAGCAGCCGGCGTCGCCGCCGCAACAGCCCTCGCCCGCCACGAGGACATCCACGTCACCCTGGTCGGCAGAACCCACGAGACCCCGTACATCCGGATGCACATCACCGGCGTCGCGTTCGGTCCCACCTTGCCCGAGACCATCCACGCGCCGCTCCCGCCCGTCACCGTGCTGGCAGACACCGCCACCCACCTCGACCCGATCAGCCGCATCGTGCACCTCGCCTCCGGCGCACAGTTGCGCTACGACGCGGTCATCATCGCCACCGGCAGCCGCCCGGACACCCTCACCCCGGGCCTGCCCGGGCGGCACACTCCCGCTGCACGGCACCAGGTCGTCACCCTGCACAGCATCCAGGACGCCCAACAGATCCGAGAACACCTCACCCGCACCGCCGGGCCGTCCCGGGTCGCGATCTACGGCGGCGGATTCACCGGCGCGGAGACCGCGTCCGCACTCCACGCCGCCGGACATCACGTCGCCCTCATCAGCCGCTCCCGCATCCCCGGGCGGGCCTCCTTCGGCGCGCAGATCGCCGCCCACATCACCGGCATCCATCGCGGCAAAATCACCACATTCCTGGGCCGCACGATCACCGCCGTCCGTGACAGGAGCCCGCTGCTGGGGATCACCCTGGATGACACCACCACGCTCTCCGCCGACCTGCTCATCACCGCCCTCGGCAACGCCCCCACCGCACCGGGACCGTTCTCTTCCGGGGTGCCTGTCGATGACCGGCTGCGGAGCACTGCCCCGCACGTGTACGCGGCCGGCAGCACCGCCATACACCGCGACGACCACCTCGGGATCTGGCGCCTGGATCACTGGGCCGACGCGGCCGCGCAAGGACAGCACGCCGCCGCCGCGGTGCTCCACGACCGCACCGGCGCCGCCGACCCGGGACCCTACCGTCCTCGTAGCTCCTACACGTCACTGATCCACGGCACCGCCATCACCGGCATCGGGTACACCATGACGCCCGCCACCGAAGGACAGGGCCCAGGACCCGGCACCCTCGTCACGCACACGCTCAACGGTGCTCTGGTGGGGGTGAGCGGTGTCGACGCGGTCGCCACCGTCCACGAAACCGCCCAGCACCTGCACGAGAGCGCCGCATGACCGCCGCCACCCCTGTGACCCCGGCCACTCGTGCCCGCGGCGGGTTCTGTCTCGCCGTGACCGGCACCGTCGTGCTAATGGCGGCCGCGTCGGCGCCTTCCCCGTTCTACCCGCAACTCACCGAGCAGCTCCAGCTGCCCCCGGTGGCCACCACTCTTATCTTCGCGATCTACGCCATCCCGCTGCTGCTCGCACTGCTGACGCTCGGGTCGCTTTCTGACCGGGTCGGGCGTCGCGGCATCCTCACCGTCGGATCGGTGGCCCTGTCGGTGAGCCTGCTGATGTTCTGGGCCGCCGATTCCTTCCTGCTGCTGCTCGCCGCCCGCGCCCTGCAAGGCCTGGCGGCGGGACTGCTGGTCCCGGTTCTGAACGCCATGATGGTCGACCACGAACCCTCCCGCTGGCTGGGGGCGGCCGCGCTGGCCAACACCGTGGCCCCCATGGCCGGTCTCGGGCTCGGGGCGCTCACCGCCGCTGGACTGCTGGACCTACCCGGCATCGACGCGGGCACCATCTTTCTGCTCCTCGCCGCGGTGTTCCCTCTCCTCGCCGCCACCGCCTGGACCATTCCCACCCCACCCGTCCTTCCCGGGGACGCGGGACCGGACCCACGGGCCCGGCGGGTCTCGGCGGCGACGCGGCGGATCATCGTCTCGGTCGCCCCCGCCATCATCGCCGGGTGGGTCACCAACGGTCTGTTCCTCGCCCTGGGACCGGGGATCATCGCCACCCGGTTCCACGCCGACACCTACCTGCACCAGGCCGGGTCCATCATCATCCTCGCCGCGGCCGGGGTGGTCGCCGCCACCGCACTGCAGGGGGCCACCGCCCGGCGGATCAGCGTGTTCGGGGCCGTGTCTCTCGGCGCAGGCACCGTGCTCAGCCTCGCCGCGCTGGCCGTGCCAACTCTGCCCGGGTACCTCGCCAGTGTCGCGGTCGTGGGTGCCGGGTTCGGGACTGCCTTCATGGGCGCGATGCGCACCCTGCTGCCGCACGTCGACCCCGGGCAGCGCGCCACCGTTATGGCCGTGATCTACACGATCTCCTACCTCGCGATGTCCGTCCCCGTCGTGCTGGCCGGCTTCCTCGTCCCCGCTCTCACCCTCCCTGGAGCCGCGGCCGTGTTGGGGGGAGTGGTGGTGCTGCTCAGCATCACCGCCACCCTCACCCACCTGCGCACCCCCACGGAGCTCACACCGCCCGCCACGCAACATCGACCGAAAGGGACCCGCCGACCATGACCGCCCCCGCGCCCCGCCGTTCCCCCCACCTCACCCGGCGACGCTTCCTCGCCCTCGGCGCCACCGCCGCCGCGGTTGGAGCTCTGGCCGCCTGCACCCCCACCCCCGCCTGGGTCAGCCCGACGGGAGCGGCCGTCGACCGCACCGAACGGGGCCGTGGCGGCACCGGCCGCGTGGTCACCGCGACGCTGACGGCGGCGGCGGCGACCCTCGATCTGGCAGGAACACCCGCGTCCACGTTCTCCTACGGCAGCATCCCCGGGCCTGTCCTGCGCGTCCAGGCAGGAGACACCCTGCAGGCCACCCTGCGCAACACCCTCCCCGTCGACACGTCCGTGCACTGGCACGGCCTGGCACTCCGCAACGACATGGACGGCGTCCCCCCACTCACCCAGACCGCGACCCGCCCCGGCGAGTCGTTCCAATACGAGTTCATCGCCCCCGACCCCGGTACGCACTGGTTCCACCCGCACGTCGGCGCCCAGCTGGACACCGGCCTATACGGGGTGCTCATCGTCGAAGACCCGAATGAGCCGCTGCGCTACGACGACGAATGGGTCATCGTCCTCGACGACTGGCTGGACGGGGTCACCGCCACCCCCGACGCGGTGCTCGAGCAGCTGCGAGAAGGAATGGGCGACATGGGCGGGCACGGCGACATGTTCATGCGGATGGGGAACATGCTGATGGGCGCCGACTCCGACCTACTCGGCGGCGACGCCGGCGACGTGTACTACCCGCACTACCTGATCAACGGCAAACCCGCCGCCGACCCCGCCCAATTCACCGGCACGCCCGGCACGCGGGTACGGATCCGGCTGATCAACGCCGGCGGCGACACCGCGTTCCGCGTCGCCATCGGCGGGCACCGGCTGACCGTCACCCACACCGACGGGTTCCCCGTCGACCCGGTCGCTGCCGATAGCGTCCTGGTGGGAATGGGGGAACGCTACGACGTGATCGTCACCCTGGGCGACGGTGCGTTCCCCCTGGTGGCGGAGGCCGAAGGCAAGCGGGAACGCGGCTTCGCCATCATCCGCACCGGCAGCGGACAGGCGCCCACCCCGGACGCGGACATCGCCGAACTGGGCGAAGGCCGCGTCGTCGCGGTGGCGAGCATGCTCTTCGCCGCACCCGAGGTCACCCTCGACCGTCGTGACGTGGACCGCACCCTCGACCTCACCCTCACCGGCAGCATGGCCAATTACGACTGGGGGTTCAACGGCACCCAGTTCGACATGCACAACCCGTTGCGCGGCGCGCACGCACTGGTCGCGGGGGAACGGGTGCGGCTGCGGGTGACGAACGACACCGACATGTGGCACCCCTTCCACCTGCACGGCCACACCTATCAGCACGCCGGTGGCGGCCCCCGCAAAGACACCTCCATCGTGCTGCCGAACCAAACCCTCGACCTCGAGTTCGACGCCGACAACCCCGGCCAATGGATGACCCACTGCCACAACATCTACCACGGCGAAGCCGGGATGATGACCGTGCTCGCCTACCGCCCCTGAGCACCAGCAGTCCAGGGAATACACGCCACACCCCACCTGTTGTCATACCCGTACGGGGTATAGCCTGGAGGGGTTCGGACGCAGACAAACGAGGCAGCGACGACGGCTGCCGCCCCGGACCCACATCACGGAGAGCAACGGATATGAGCCACGACCATCACCACGAAGCACCCGCCGGCACCCCCGCCGATGACATCGTCACCTGCCCGGTGATGCCCGGCAGCACCGTCAGCAAGAGCACCGCGGAAGCCCAAGGCCTCTACCGGGACTACGACGGGCAGCGGTACTGGTTCTGCTGCTCCGCCTGCGGCCCCCTCTTCGACGCCGACCCCGCCAAGTACGCCACGGCCGCCTAACCGACCACAGGCCGGGGATACCGGTCACCAGCCCCCACATTCGCGAGACGCAAGGAGCAACATTGTCACCCCAGAAGGTCCTCATCCTGGGAGCCGGCGCCGCCGGCGCGGCCGCGGCGCGCGTTCTTCACGGTTCCGGCACGGTGAGCGTCACCCTCGTCGACCGCACCGGACAGGCCCCGTACAACCGCACCCTGGTCAACAAGGGGGTCGCGATCGGGCTGCTCACCCCGGAACAGGTCGTCACCCCCGGGGTGGAGGTCATCAGTGACACCGCGGTCGAGGTCGACCCACAGGGAAAGACCGTGCGGCTCGCATCCGGCCGGATCGAACCGTACGACGCGCTCCTCCTCGCCACCGGCAGCACCCCCCGCTTGCTGCCGGACACGCTGCCCGGCCTGACCGCCGCCACGGAGGCAGGACGGGTCACCACCCTGCACTCCCTGGAAGACGCGGTCGCCGTCCGCGACCTCCTGGGCACGCTTGGCCGCCCCGCGCAGATCGTCATCTCCGGTGCCGGTCTGGTCGCGGCCGAGACCGCCACGCTGCTCCGCGACCGTGGACATCAGGTCACCCTCCTCGCCCGCGCGACCACCCCCGGGGTCAGCGTGTTCGGCGCCGGCGCCGCGGAGCGCCTCGCCGCCGCGCACCGGGAGCACGTGGACGTCGCGTTCGGCCGCACCCTCACCGCCGTCACTGACACCGGCACACAGCTCGAGCTCGCCTTGGACGACACCACACAGCTGACGGCGGATCTGCTGATCATCGCCCACGGAACCACCCCGACCGGCCCCGCCCCTTGGGAAGACGGGGTCATCGTGGACGGGAAGCTGCGCACCGCCACCCCCGGCGTCTACAGCGCCGGCGGGGTCGCCGCACACTATGACACCACCCTGGGCGCCTGGCGCATCGATCACTGGTCGGACGCGGCCGCGCAGGGTGAACATGCCGCACGCACCATGCTCGCCGACCTCGGCGCCGGCACCCACCCGGGCGACTACCAGCCCCGCGCCCCCTTCACGGCAACCGTGCACGGCATGATGGTCGCCGGTGCCGGGATCACCGGGGGTCACACCTCCGCACGCATCGACACTACCGACCCGCTCCTGGTCGTCCACGAGCATGACGGTGTCCCCGTCGGGGTGCTCGGGCTGGACGCCGTGCCCGCGGTGTTCGGGTGGATGCCGAACCTTCATACTCCTGCCGCGACCGATCCGCAGGACCTCGCCTCCGCGGGAACCGCGACGGCAGACTCACACCAACGCTAGGCACAGGGAAGTGAACCGATGACTGACCCGCACGCACACCACACCGACCACCCCACCGGCAAGGCCGCCACCGCCACCGGGGGAGACACCCGCCACGGCGACCACACCCCCGAGCCGCCCACCCAGCACGACACCCACACCGGCCACGGCACGCAGGCCAGCCACGGGGACCACGCAGGTCACGATGGTGGTGGCCACGGCGGCGGGCACGGTGGGCACGGGGATCACGTCGGCCAGTTCCGGCGACTGTTCTGGATCAACCTGATCATCGCCGTCCCGGTCGTGGCGTTCTCCCCGATGTTCGCGATGATCCTCGGCTACACCGTCCCCGACTGGGCACTGTTCATCGCCCCCGTCCTCGGCACCGTCATGTACGCGTGGGGCGGGTGGCCGTTCCTGACCGGTGCGGTCAGCGAACTCCGCTCCCGCAAACCCGGCATGATGCTGCTGATCGGTCTGGCCATCACGGTCGCGTTCTTCGCGTCCTGGGGCGCCACCCTGGGCCTGCTGCACCACGAGCTGGAGTTCTGGTGGGAGCTGGCGCTGCTGATCGTGATCATGCTGCTCGGTCACTGGATCGAGATGCGCTCCCTCGCCCAGACCAGCTCCGCGCTGGACACCCTCGCGGCGCTGCTCCCGGATGAGGCAGAGCGCGTCGAAGGGGACCAGATCGTCAAGGTCTCACCCGCCGACCTGCAGGTCGGGGACGTGGTGGTGGTCCGCCCCGGCGGCAGCGTCCCCGCCGACGGGAAGATCGTCGACGGCCGCGCCGACATGGACGAGTCCATGGTCACCGGTGAATCCCGCCCCGTCGCCCGCGGCACTGGCGACCCCGTTACCGCGGGCACCGTCGCCACAGACTCCGGCCTTCGCGTGGAGGTCACCGCCACGGGGGATGAGACCACCCTCGCGGGTATTCAGCGGCTGGTCACGGAGGCACAGAACTCGTCCTCTCGGGCGCAGCGGATCGCCGACAAGGCGGCGGCGCTGCTGTTCTGGTTCGCGCTGGGCGCCGCCGCGATCACCGCGGTGGTGTGGACTGTCGTCGGCAATCCCGATGCGGCGGTCGTGCGCACCATCACCGTGCTGGTCATCGCCTGCCCGCACGCGCTGGGCCTGGCGATCCCGCTGGTGGTGTCCATCGCCACTGAGCGCGCCGCCCGTGGCGGGGTGTTGGTGAAGGACCGGCTCGCGCTCGAGAGCATGCGCACCGTCGACACCGTGCTGTTCGACAAGACCGGCACCCTCACCAAGGGCGAGCCCACCGTCTCCGCCGTGGAACCGGTCGGTGACCTGGACGCTGACCAGGTGCTCGCGATCGCCGCGGCGGCCGAGGCCGACAGTGAGCACCCGCTCGCTAGGGCCATCGTTCGCGCCGCGAAGGACAAGAACCTGACCCTGCCGAAGGCGACCGGGTTTTCCTCTTCCCCGGCGGTCGGTGTCACCGCGACCGTCGACGGTGCGGAGATCCGTGTCGGCGGTCCCCGTCTGCTCGAGGACGTCGGTGCCAGCGAGGTCGACACGGCGGACGCGTGGCGTAGCGAGGGCGCGATCATCCTGCACGTGACCCGGGACGGAAAAGTCATCGGCGGGCTCAAGCTCGCCGACGAGATCCGCCCCGAGTCCCGTGAAGCCGTCGATGCCCTGCACAAGCTGGGTGTCCAGGTGGTCATGATCACCGGCGACGCCGAAGCCGTCGCGAACGCCGTCGGCGCCGAGCTGGGCATCGACCGGGTCTTCGCGCACGTGCGCCCGGAGGACAAGTCCAGCAAGGTCGCCGAGCTGCAGAAGGAGGGCCGCAAGGTCGCGATGGTGGGCGACGGCGTCAACGACGCCCCCGCCCTCGCGCAGGCCGACGTCGGCATCGCGATCGGCGCCGGCACCGACGTCGCGATCGCGTCCGCCGGGGTCATCCTCGCGAGCTCCGACCCGCGCAGTGTGCTGTCGGTGATCCAGCTGTCGCGTGCGGCGTACCGGAAGATGAAGCAGAATCTGTGGTGGGCTGCCGGGTACAACCTGATCTCCGTGCCGCTCGCCGCCGGCGTGCTCGCCCCCATCGGGTTCGTCCTGCCGATGTCGATCGGTGCGATCCTGATGTCCCTGTCCACCGTCGTGGTCGCCCTGAACGCGCAGCTGCTGCGCCGCATCGACCTCAGCCCCGAAGCCAGCACCCGCGCAGCGCTGGACAGCTAAACCCGAAGGAACCCGGCCATGACCACACCCGCACCCGACACCGCTCACGCCCCCCACGGGTACATCACCGACAAAGACCGATACCTGAACCGGCTCAAGCGGATCGAAGGTCAAGCGCGGGGCATCTCGAAGATGGTCGATGAAGAGAAGTACTGCATCGACATCCTCACCCAGATCAGCGCTCTGACCAGCGCCCTGCAGGCCGTGGCCGTCGGGCTGCTTGACGACCACCTGAAACACTGCGTGCTCGACGCGGCGCGCATGGAGGGTGACCAGGCGGAGCAGAAGATCAAGGAAGCCAGCGACGCGATCGCCCGTCTGGTCCGGTCCTAACCGGACCAGACGGGCGATCCCACGCTGCTGCGTCCACGTCCCCGGTAAGGGGACACTCGGTGCCTTGGCCGAGCGGTCAGGCAACGGCCTGCAAAGCCGTCTAGACGGGTTCGACTCCCGTAGGCACCTCGCATACGGCCCGTCGCGTGCCCGGCGGGCTATCCGGGCAGAATCGTGATGCCGCTGGTCTCGTCGACGATCACGATGCGGCCCGCGGCGTCCATACCGACCGCCTGCACCCGGCCGTCCACGCGACCTGCCGGCTCCCAGCTCGCGGCACCGGCTCCGGTCACCCAAATCTGCCCATCGGTGCCGACACCGACCACCTGAGTCCGGTCGGCCGCAGCCCCCAACGTGTACAGCAGCGGCGCTTCGGGCCACGCCGCGAAGGACGCACCGCCGTCCGTGCTGATCTGCACACCCTCTTCGGTGGCCGCGATCACCCGTCCGCGACCGTCGACGGCGAGACTGGCCGCTACCAGATCCGCACCGGTAGGTTCCCAGGTCAGCCCGGCGTCGTCGCTGCGGATCACGTCGCTGACGTCCGTGGCGATGGCGTACACCGTGTCATCGGCGCCGGCGGCGAGGGCGTGGAAGTCTTTCTCCCCACCGAACACCACCGACTCCCAACTCACCCCTGCGTCGGTGCTGCGCATCACGCCCAGGTTCGGTGCCCCCCACTCGGCGGGGCTTCCGGGGCCGGGGTGACCGGACGCGATCAGTGTCTGCGAAGTGGCGGTGAGTCCCATCGCGTCGAAGCTGTCCGTGCTGACCCGGCCACCCCACTCCCCGGTGTCGGTGACCTCGTAGATGCCTTCATGCGTTCCCAGGAGAAGCTGGTCAGTGTCCGGGGCGACGACCACCGCGTGGACATGGCTCGGTACCCCGGTGCGCCCGTCCCCAGCCGGCGGCGACGTCGGAGTGTCCGCGCACCCCGCCAGCATCAGGAGGGCGGAAGCAGCGGCGCCCGCCGCCAGTGTCTTCGTATGGACGTGCATACGCGTACCTCCGCGTTCGAAGAGTGGGGGCACCGCGCATGGCAGCGGCGCCCCCACTCGACGGATCGGGCTCAGAGCTGGCCGAGCAGATCCTGCATGGTCTCGATCTCCGCGGACTGTGTATCGACCACGGCTTGCGCGAGCGCCAACGCGTCCGCGTTCTTCCCGTTGGCGAGTTCGGTCTCGGCCATCTCGATCGCCCCCTGGTGGTGGGCGATCATCTGCTCCAGGAACAGGGGTGCCGCCTCGGCCCCGGACGCCGACTCCAGCGCCGCCATGTCCTCGTCAGACATCATCCCGCCGCCGTGCTCCATCTCACCCATGTCCATGTCGTCACTGGACACGCCCCACTCGGCGAGCCATCCCTGCATCGTCTCGATCTCCGGCTGCTGGGCGTCCTTGATCTGCTGAGCCAGATCCAGCACCCGCTGATCAACGTCGCTCTTGGCGAGGATCATGTCGCTCATCTCGACGGCCTGCTCGTGATGCGGGATCATCATCATCGCGAACATCGAATCCGCCATGTTGAAGTCCGCCTCCGCCGATTCCGACGGGGCCGACGACGACCCACCATGATCCATTCCAGGCATGCTGCCTCCGTTGTCCGCGCAGCCGGCCAGGAACAGCACCGCTGCCAGCGGTACGGCCGCGACCGCTGCCAAACGCATCTTCTTGTTCATCATCAGTCCTCTCAAACACTCGTGAAACCCGCGTACGGGCAATGAACCTCACCCCCGCCCCAGAGGGCAGGGACAGTGCGTGTCACGTTCGGCTGATCGACAGCTCCAGGAGTGAGGGAGGCCGGTCCGGGGCCGGCCGGCACCGCGTCACCGGCGGACGCAATGCATGCCGCTCCCACACAGACGACCATGCGGCGCGGGGGACCAGCAGCACGAGGGCGGCTGCCAGCAACGCCAGCACGCACATCATCATCAGAACGTCATGGCCCCCGCTCGGGCTGCACGACGCGCACGCCTCCGCATCCTCATCGCCGGTCGCGGGCGCCGACGAGTGGTGAGGTGCCCCGCCCGGCATCTCGACATTCTCCGAGGTCGTAGGGGCGGTGTGTCCCGAGGAGATCGTGTGCATCCCCATCAACCCGACGATGACCGCTGCAGCGAAGCACACGGCAACCAGCCACCGCACCGGGTGCGGCAGCCGCAGGCGCAACGCGGACAGGCCGATCATCCCGTCCAGCCTACCGTCCGTACCATACCCCCGCACCGTAACCCAAGGGGGTCGCCGGCATCCGGAACAGCGACGTAACGTAACCCCCTCACCGATTCAAAGGAGAAGGCCGTGACCGTCACCGCCCAAATGTTCGACACCCACCCCCGAGCCAACGACATCGCCAACCGAGACGCGCTCCTGGCCTGTATCGACGCGTGCCTCGAGTGCGGCCAGGCTTGTACGACCTGCGCCGACGCCTGTCTCAGCGAGGAGATGGTCGCCGATCTGACCACCTGCATCCGTCTGAACCAGGATTGCGCCGACCTCTGCGACACCACCGCGCGCCTGCTCTCTCGCCACACCGGCACGGACACCACCGTGCTTCGTGCCGCGCTGGAGGCGTTGCGCGCAGCGTGCGCCGCATGCGCCGCCGAGTGCGACACCCACGCGGACATGCACGAGCACTGCCGGGTCTGCGCCGACGCCTGCCGCCGCTGTGAACAGGCCTGCACTAACCTGCTCGCGACGCTCTGACACCCTTCCTCCGCCGACCGCTACCGCGGCGCTGGGGGGCCCGGCTCAGCGGTGGCGGACAAGGGCTGGCTCGTCCTCGGTGAGGTGCGCGGTCTCGATCTGGAAGGTCGAGTGCTGAATCGACACCGGGAAGTGACCGGCCACGCATTCGCGTACCTCGTGCAACACCTCCGCGGCATGCCCGTCGGTGAAGCACTCATCCTCGACCACCACATGCGCGGTCAGGGTGGGCAGGCCAGTGGCGACCGTCGATGCGTGCAGGTCGTGCACGTCGGTGACGTGTTCGAGCTCAAGGATGTGCCGGCGTACCTCGTCCAAGTCGAGCCCGGCAGGGGTGAACTCCATGAGCACCCGGGTGGTGTCGCGCATCAAAATGATCGCGCGCGGCACGATCAGTCCCGCGATCAGGAGCCCTGCAATCGCGTCGGCCTGCTGGAACCCGGTCGTGGCGATCACAATCGCGGCCACGATCACCCCGAGCGAGCCGAGTGCATCGTTGATCACCTCCAGGAACGCTGCCCGCATATTGAAGTTCGCGCCGCGGCTCGAGGAGAGGATCACGATCGCGATCACATTCGCCGCGAGGCCGACGATGCCGAACACGAGCATCTCTCCCGCGGCGACCTCCGGCGGCTCGAACAGGCGTCGGATACCTTCGACGGCGGCGTAAGTGCCCACCACCAGCAGCAGTGCGGCCTGCCCGAGTGCGGCGATCACCTCGATGCGTCGGAATCCCCAGGTCCGCTTCGGATTAGCCGGCCGCAGCATCAGCGTCGCCGCGATCAGCGCGACCAGCAGACCGGACGCGTCGGTGATCGCGTGTGCGGTGTCCGTCAGCAGCGCCAGGCTGCCGGTGACGATGGAACCGATCGCCTGCGCGATCACGATCGTCGCCGTCAGGCCGAACGCGATCCACAGTCGTGCTCGGTGATCCCCGGGCGCTCCTGCCTCGGTAGTCGGTGCACCGTGGTTGTGACCCGCACCCATGTCCCACTCCTTACTTGGTCAGTGACCAATTTCCTTGATCGGTGACCAAGCTACTACAGTGTTGGTCACTGACCAAGCTCGGAGGAGAGACCTGTGGCCGACCGACTATCCCGCCGCGACGTCATCCACGCCGCCTTGGCCCTGCTCGATCGCGGCGGGGCGGACGCCATCACCCTCCGTGGGATCGCCCGACATCTCGACGTTCACCTCAACTCGGTGTCGCTGCAGGTGGGGAGCAAAGCGCGCCTCTTCGACCTGATGGCAGACGCCATTCTCGGCGAGCTCTCCTTCGACGACCTCCCACACCCGCCGATCGACCGGGTCAAAGAGATCTTCCGCCGCTACCGCCAGGTCCTTCTGAACCACCGCGACGGCGCACATCTCGTCTCGGGTACGAGGGTCTCCGAAACCAACACCCTGCGGCTAGGGGAGGCGGTGATTGCCGCGCTGCTCGATGCCGGCGTCGACCCCGACCTCGCCGTCACCACCTTCTGGAGCCTCAACTACCTCGTGGTCGGACTCGTCCACGAAGAACAGACCACCCCCGAGGACGGCGCCCACCGCTTCGAGCAGGAACTCGCCGCACATTCGTTCCCCGCACTCACCAGCGTCCGCGATCTCTTCCTCGACGACAACGCCGCCGCACACCTTGAATTCGGCATGGACGCGCTCCTGCACCGCGCCCGCCACCTCGACTGAGCATCATCGTCAGCGGCGAGCCATCCCTCCATATGGAAGAATCTGCGTATGAATGCAGATAACGTGACATGCGGCCGCGACCCCGACAGCCTCTACGTAGAGCTCGCCGTCGAGGTCTTCGCGATGCTCGCTGACGCCACCCGCGTGCGGATCATCCTCGCGCTCGAGGGAGCCGGGGAGTTGTCCGTGAACCACATCGCCGACATCGTCGACAAGTCACCCGCCGCCGTCTCCCAGCATCTCGCCAAGCTGCGCCTGGCCCGTATGGTCACCACCCGACAAGACGGCACCCGCGTGTTCTACGCCCTCGCCGACGAACACGCGCGCCAGCTGGTCACGGACGCGATCTTCCAAGCCGAGCACTCCCTCGGTGGCGCCGCCCCGCACCACCACGCCGGAGCCGACGCCAGCCGCCCTGTGGCGCCATGATCACCGTCTTACGCAACGGCACCTACCGGGCGCTGTTCTTCGCCCAGGTCATCGCCCTTGTCGGCACCGGCCTGCTCACCGTTGCCCTCGGACTGCTCGCGTTCGAGATCGCCGGAGATGCCGCCGGATCGGTGCTCGGCACCGCGTTGACGATCAAGATGGTCGCCTACGTCGGCGTCGCACCCCTGGTTGCAGCGCTCGTGGACAGGCTCCCCAAGAAGGCCGTTCTGGTCGGCGCCGACGCCGTTCGACTCGCGATCGCGTTCACCCTGCCCTTCGTCCAGGACACCTGGCAGATCTACGTGCTCGTGTTCGTGCTGCAGTCCGCGTCCGCGACCTTCACCCCCGCCTTCCAATCACTCATCCCGAGCGTGCTGCCCGACCCCCAGCAGTACACTCGTGCCCTCGCGCTGTCACGCCTCGCCTACGATCTCGACTCGATCCTCAGCCCCGTCATCGCCGCAGCCCTACTTGCCGTGATCAGCTACAACAACCTGTTCGTGGGCACCGCCGTCGGCTTCGCCGCCTCCGCCACCCTCGTCCTCATCGCCCGCCTTCCCGCACACGTACCCGATGCGTCCACCGGCACGTTCTGGGAGCGGCTGCCAACCGGGCTGCGCGTGTTCGCCCGCACGCCCAGCCTCCGCTTCCTGATGGCCGCCAACGTGGTCGTCGCGGCCGGCACCGCTATCGTCCTGGTCAACTCCGTCGTCTACACCAAAGGCGTGTTCGACCTGGATGACACCGCCCTCGCCCTCGCCCTCGGCGCGTATGGGGTCGGCTCCCTGATCATTGCCCTCAACGTCCCGTGGATCGTCGACCGCATCGGTGTCTTGTGCGCCATGAGCATCGGTGCCTGGACGCTTGTTTCGGGTCTGATCGCGGCCATCGCGATGACGATTATCGCCACGACCACGGGAGAGGGCTGGTGGATGCTGCTTGCCACCTGGGCGTTGCTCGGTGCCAGTACCTCGCTGATTAACACCCCTTCGTCACGGCTTCTAGCCGACGCGTCCACCCCCGCTAACCGCAACCTGGTATACACCGCACAATTCGCACTTTCGCACGGCTGCTTTCTGGTTAGCTACCCGATCGCGGGCTGGCTCGGTGTCATTGGACTGCCCATCGCGGCTAGCGCGCTGCTCGGATTCGCCATCGTCGGCGTTACCGCCTTGGCTGTGCTGTACAAACCAGCAGGTACCGTCGTCACCACTCTGTAAACGATGAGCTGCGAGCACATGTTTCTGGCGGGTGTCGTCAGCTCGAACCGCGATGGACAACTCGAGGAGTAGACACACGCGTTGGACGCGGACACTTTAGCCGCGATTCCTCGGTCTCGTCGAGTCGTCGTGGACATCTCTGAGCGGTTCCTACATTTGGAGTTGTCCATCTCCCAGCAGACGTGTCCACGTGATGTCCGTTTGGACATTTCGGCAAGGGTGAGGTCTTGAATGGCACGCGAGATGACCGCCGGCTCGGCCCCTTCTTGGGCATGTCGTAAGGAGCTGTCCCTAGAGGGGAGCGTGCCCCCGGTCCACTGCATGGAGATCACAAGCGCGATCGCGGAGTCATCGCCATCTTCCGCAGACGAATCGGGACCCTACCGGTCGCGATGCAGGTCTGCGAGGGCAGTGGCAACGGGATCAATAGGCTGTCGGTTGTGTCCCGAATTACTCAGCTGCTCAAACACGTCGAGCAACTCAACCCGCAACTGGCAGCTGACCTCAGCCGCGAGTACTCCGCGCTCAGCAGCCGCCGCGCATTCGGGCTGAACTTCGAGCGCCACACGCCGGAAACCGTGGAGCTACCGGGCCGCCCAATCCGCGTCAACGACAAAGTGAAGTTCCTTCCTGCACGCGGCGAGGCGCCTTCAACCGTTGACGACAGAATGTGGAGAGTGCGAAGCATCGCGCGGGATGGGTCCATCCGCAGGGCAACCCTCGTGGCGGCTATTGCGGACGCGACGTCGGCACCATCCGCAGAAGCGGAGCAGGAGGTCACGACCCGTGACGTCGGAGATCTTGTCGTGGTCGCTGAGTTTCGGGATCCGATCTATCCAGGGCTGGTATCAACCGGTCGGGTCGAGCGTGGCGGTGACAAGCCGTTCCATACCGTCATCAACGCCGAGAACTATCACGCACTTCAAACCCTCCAATACACCCACGCGGGCCGGGTCGACGTTATCTACATCGATCCGCCCTACAACACCGGTGCGAAGGACTGGAAGTACAACAACGACTACGTCGACGGTGAGGACATTTACCGGCACTCCAAATGGCTAGCGTTCATCGAGCGTCGCCTGAGCGTCGCCAAGCGGCTGTTGAACCCAGATAACTCGGTGCTCATCGTCACGATCGACGAGAAGGAGTACCTGCGACTTGGCTTGCTCCTTGAGCAGACATTTCCGGAGGCGAGGATCACGATGGTGACCTCTTCGATCAACGGTGCCGGCTCCACTCGAAGTGGAACATTCAACCGATCAGCCGAGTATCTCTACTTTGTCCAATTCGGAACGTCATCGCCGGCGCCGCTACCGCTTGGGAGCGAGTGGAATCCTGTGATGACAAGGAACAAGAACGACATCCGTTGGAACTTGCTGATGCGGTCAGGCACACAGCCGTTCCGCACGACACATCCCAACTTGTTCTACCCCGTATTTGTAATCAACTCCGCGGATGGGCCCATCTTCCATTCAGTCGGGGAACCCTTCTACGGCGATGGTTGGCGGGACGAACCGAGTCCCGACGGAGCCGTCGCCGTGTGGCCGATCCGGCAGGACGGTCGCGAAGGTCGTTGGCAGATCAGTCCCGCCGCTCTTCGAGACGCGATCACTCAGGGCCACGCTCGGTTGGGCAGGTGGAATGGCGAACGAACGACCCCGTATTACCTCAAGCTGGGCGAGCGCACGAAAGTGGCAGACGGCACCTTCAAAGTTCTGGGCCGCCGCGCCGATGGCTCGGTGATTACCGACAGCTCAGATTACGAAGCGCGATTCGTGCCGACGGACGTCTGGCGAATCTCGTCTCACGACGCCGGCAACAGTGGTTCACGGCTACTCGCCTCGCTCCTTCCGGACAGGAAGTTCCCGTACCCGAAAGCCCTCTATGCCGTCGAGGACGCGCTTAGATTCTTCGTCGCAGACAACCCGAACGCAACGGTCGTCGACTTCTTCGCGGGGTCCGGAACAACCGCTCACGCGGTCATGCGGCTCAATCGTCAGGACGGCGGACGCCGCCAGTCGATCAGCATCACTAACAACGAGGTGAGTGCGGACGAGCAGAGAGGGCTCCGTGCTGACCAGCTGCGCCCGGGCGACCAGGAGTGGGAGCGATGGGGAATCTGTGACTACATCACGAAACCCCGCATCGTGGCCGCCATCACTGGGAAGACGCCCAGCGGTGAGCCGATTCGAGGCGACTACAAGTTCGTCGACGAGTTCCCAATGGCTGAGGGGCTCAACGAGAATCTCGAGGTCTTCACTCTCACGTACGAATCCCCGCGCATCGTGTCTCACAACCGCGCGTTTTCCGCCATTGCTCCTTTGCTTTGGCTGCGAGCTGGTGCCCAGGGGGCGCGGATCAACCTTGAGTCCGATGACTTCGAGGTCTCGGAAACCTATGGGGTTCTGTTCGACGTGGATACCTCACGTGCGTTCCTCGAGCAGCTCACCGCGGCCCCGGCGGCGCGCGTGGCATATATCGTCACCGACGATGACCGGTCATTTCAGATGGTCTGTTCGAGCCTTCCTGAGCACATTGAGCCTGTCCGGCTGTACGAGTCCTACCTGACCAATTTCACGATCAATGTCGGGGGAGAGAACCGGTGAAGTTCACCCTCAAGGACTATCAGGCCGATGCGGTCGATGACGTTCTCGCGAACCTCAACGACGCACGCGAGGACTATCACCGGCCGCGGCCGCGGCTGTCAGCGTTCTCGCTGTCCGCCGTCACCGGGGCGGGTAAGACGGTCATGGCGGCCGCAGTCATCGAAGCCCTCTTTGTCGGCAACGATGACTTCAATTTCGCGCCAGATCCCGGCGCGGTTGTGCTGTGGTTCACCAGCGACCCCTCACTGAACGAGCAGACTCGTCACCGTATCCTGCAAGCAACCGAAGAGATCCCGTACTCCCGTCTCGTGGCGATCGGCAACACGTTCGCCGGCGATCGCCTGGAGCCTGGGCACGTCTACTTCCTTAACTCGCAGAAGCTAGCCTCCCGTTCACTGCTCGTCCGGGGCGGCACGCTGGCCGACGCAGAGAACATGCTGATCGCTCCGGATAGGCGGGCAAACACGTTCTGGGATGTGCTGCGCAACACGATCGAGGATCCCGTCCTCACGCTTTACGTGATTCTCGATGAGGCACACAGAGGGATGAAGCGCCCTAATCGCAACGAGCGGGTGGAGAAGTCGACGATCGTCCGTCAACTCGTCAACGGCGATGCCGGCGCCCCGCCCGTTCCGATCGTGCTCGGCATCAGCGCGACCGTCGAGCGATTCAATCAGGCGATGACCGACTCCTCCGGCAGAACTCTGCTGCCAAACGTCGTTGTCGACCCCGCGCGTGTTCAGGAGTCTGGTCTGCTGAAAGACGACATTCGTCTCGATTTCCCCGCCGAAACCGGCACGTTCGATACCGTCCTGTTGCGCCGCGGTGTCCGAAGGGTAAGGGAATCGACCCAGCACTGGGCCGACTATCACGGCGCCCAAGTAACCACCGAAGATCCGGTGATTCCTCTTCTGGTCGTTCAAGTGCCCAACACCCCCAGTGACCAGATGCTTCTCGATGCACTGCAAGCGATCGTCCAGGAGTGGCCAGAGCTGAGCGACTCCAACATCGCACACGTGTTCGGCGAACATAGCGACTTGGTCGTCGGAGGGCACGTCGTCGGATACATCAGCCCTGAGCACGTGCAGCAACGCACCGTCGTTCGGGTGCTCCTCGCTAAGGACGCGATCTCGACCGGGTGGGACTGTCCCCGTGCCGAGGTTCTTGTTTCATATCGACCCGCTCAGGACGACACCCACATCACTCAGCTCCTCGGGCGGATGGTTCGGACGCCACTCGCGCGACGCATCCCCGGAGACGACCGGCTCAACTCGGTCGAGTGCATCCTGCCGTTCTTCGACCGGTCCACGGCCCGAAAGGTTGTTGAGCTGCTCCTTGGCACCTCCGGTACCTCCGACGCCGACGACGACCCGGCCGGCGGTTCTGGTGGAGGCGACGGTCGACGGGTGCTGCTCGGACCCATCGACATGCACGTCAACAGCACAGTCCCTGCGGAGGTGTGGGAAGCCTTCGACCAGCTACCCTCGGAGACCCTTCCCCGGAAGGGCGCACGGCCCACCTCGCGACTGTCCGGCCTCGCGCAGGCCCTTGCCTACGACGGACTCGTTCCCAACGCCACGAAGCTCGCCCATGCCGAGCTTCTCGCCGTCCTTGACGGTCTCGCAGCCCGGTACGCCGACGTCGTCGACGAGGCACGTCAGGATGTCCGAACCGTCGAAGGCGAAACGATCATCGCATCCATCGCCAATCGGACGTTCATCGTCGACTCGAGCTTCACCGAGCTCGCCGACGATCGAACCGTCGACGCCGAGTACCGCGCAGCCGGGCGTGTACTCGGCAAGGACATCGCCGCAAGGTACGCCGAACGGATCGCCGACCGCGATGGCAACGACGATGCGTTCTTCGCCGCCCATCTCCAAGTCGCCGCGCTCGCCAAGGTGCCAACCGTCGCCGACGAACTCAATCGTGCCGCGACGACGCTCGTCGAGCGGTGGCTGACCGAGTACAGAGTTCCACTTAAGGGACTCTCAGACGAACGGCAGGCCGTTTACGCAGAGCTCATCGCGATGACCGGCACCCCTCAGCCGATATCCGTCCTCCGCCCAAAGGTACGCACTGAGTCCACTGTCAGCGAGGACGGGAAAGCGGTACCCACACGCACCCGGCATCTCATGTCGGACACGCAGGGCACATTCCCCATCGGGTCGCTCGGCAGCTGGGAGGTGGACGTGCTCGACCGCGAGCTGCCCCACAGCGCCGCCTGGTATCGAAATCCCGGACGGGCGGCTGACGATGCGCTCGCGATCGCCTACGTGGACGGCAAGGGTGCCTGGCGCCGGCTGTTCCCCGACTTCATATTTTTCGCCGACATCGGTGGCAGCGTCCAGCCGTCCATCGTGGACCCTCACGGTTATCATCTCGCTGACGCGTTGCCCAAGCTCCGTGGCCTCGCGCGGTTCGCGGTCGATCACGGCTCCGCATTCCATCGGATTGAGGCGGTTGCGAAGGTGGACGACACACTTCGAGTGCTTGACCTCACTCAGCAACAGGTGCGCGATGCGATCACCACTGCGACGGACGCGGAAGCTCTCTATCGAAGCGGAGCAGCCAGCAACTATTAGCTCGAGGCGCTCTTGCTTTAGCCAGAGCCGTGCCAACCCCAGAAGCCCCAGCACGACGGCGACCGTTGCCATGATCCGATTCGTCCGCGAGGACGTACCTCGGCCGTGAGACGATGCGTCGATGACGACGACGCAGCACATCGGCGCCGCAGGTGAGCTACTCGTGCAGTACCGGCTCGTGAAGCTCGGAATCGACACCGCGCGTCTGACAACGTGGGCTGACCCCGTTTCGTAGGTCCAGTCGTTATGAGAGTCGTCCTGTTGTCCGCGGTCGCGGGCAGGGAGACTGGTCAGATCATGACGAACAGCAGGAAGCGTCACACCCCGGAGCAGGTCGTCCG
>JASCPF010000069.1 GCA_029959325.1 Microbacteriaceae bacterium PS02068 | reverse complement strand
CCGGCGGGCAGGTCGCCCGCGACGCGGCGGGTCGCCCGGCGGGCCAGCAGAGCGCCGGCGAGGCCCGCGGCGACCAGGGCGAGCCCGATCGCGAGCGCCACGAGCAGGCGGGGCCAGAGCTGCGCCGCGACGGTGTCGACCGTGACGCCGACCGACACCCAGCCGAGCACGCCGCCGCCGTCGCCTTCCACCGGCACGATGGTGCGCAGCGAGGGGCCCAGCGTGCCCGCGAACTCCTCGGTCAGCGCTACCGGCTCGGTCGGGATCGTCCCGAGGTAGTGGGCGCCGATCTCGGCCGTGTCGCGATGCGTGATGCGGATGCCGGAGGCATCCATGATCGTCACGAAGTCGACGCGCGCATCGGCCATCACCACTTCGGCGAACGGCTGCAGTGAGGCGGTAGCCGCCCCGCGGTCGCCCGCTGCCAGCGCGTCCTGCACCGTCGAGGTGTGCGCGAGGGTCTGGGCGACGGCCTGCGTCACCCGCTCCGCCTCGGCGCGCGTCGTGCGCTGCGCCTCGAGCAGCAGCAGCCCGGCCGTCAGCAGCGCGATCAGCAGCGCCGCGGCGACGAGCCATACGAAGAGACGGGATGCCGCGCTGCGCCCTGCTTTCACGGCCATCGTGCCCACCTCGCTTCGCTGCATATCGGTCGCGACCAATACGACCACAAGTACGGCGCAACCCCCAAGCGGCCGCACTCTGAGTTCACCGCCAGCGTCGGCGGCACACGAACAACGAACCGTTCACCGCACGGAGGCTGACATGCAGATCGCACCCACCACGAGCTTCAAGCTCCCGGGCTACAACTGGCGCCGAGGCAAGACCTCGTGGGACAAGCACACCTGGCTCTACGTCTCGGTGATCATCGCCGTCGTGGCCGGCGCAGCCGTCGGACTCATCTGGCCCGATTTCGCCAAGGAGCTCGAGCCCATCGGCAAGACCTTCGTCAACCTGATCAAGATGATGATCGCCCCGATCATCTTCTGCACGATCGTCGTGGGCGTCGGATCGATCGCGAAAGCCGCCACGGTCGGCAAGATCGGCGGTCTCGCCCTCGGCTACTTCATGATCATGACGACCTTCGCCCTGTTCATCGGCCTCGTCGTCGGCAACATCATCCACCCCGGTGAGGGCCTGAACATGACGGGCGTCGAATACGACACCTCGACCCTCGAGCCGAAGACGACGACCGAGTTCCTGATGGGGATCATCCCCACGACGCTCTTCTCCGCCTTCACGGGTGAGAGCGTGCTGCAGGTGCTGTTCATCGCGCTGCTGGTCGGCTTCGCGCTGCAGAAGATGGGCGCGAAGGGCGCGCCCATCATGAGCGCCGTCAAGAATCTGCAGGCGCTCGTCTTCCGCATCCTGGGCATGATCCTCTGGCTCGCCCCGATCGGTGCATTCGGCGCCATTGCCGCCGTCGTCGGCAAGACCGGCTTCGCGGCGATCGTGAGCCTCGGCATCCTGATGATCGCGTTCTACATCACGTGCGCCGTCTTCATCTTCGGCATCCTCGGCACGCTGCTGTACGTCGTGACCCGGGTGAACATCTTCCGCCTCATGAAGTACCTGGCTCGCGAGTACCTGCTGATCGTCGGCACCTCGTCGTCCGAATCGGCGCTGCCCCGCCTGATCGCCAAGATGGAGCACCTCGGCGTCTCGAAGCCGGTCGTGGGCATCACGGTTCCGACCGGATACTCCTTCAACCTCGACGGCACCGCGATCTACCTGACGATGGCGTCGCTGTTCATCGCGGCAGGCATGGGCACGCCGATGTCCATCCCCGAGCAGATCGCGCTGCTGGTGTTCATGGTCGTGGCCTCCAAGGGCGCCGCGGGAGTCACCGGTGCGGGCCTCGCCACCCTCGCCGGCGGCCTGCAGGCCTTCCGCCCTGACCTCGTGAACGGCGTCGGCGTCATCGTCGGCATCGACCGGTTCATGTCCGAGGGCCGCGCGGTCACGAACTTCACCGGCAACGCGGTGGCGACTCTGCTGATCGGCACCTGGACGAAGGAGATCGACAAGGAGCGCGTCCGCAACGTGCTCGACGGGAACGACCCGTTCGACGAGTCGACCCTCAACGGCGACGACCACGACGGCATGTCCGACGCGCAGAACGCCGTCGGCACCCAGGGCCTGGAAGAGGCCGCGGTGGCCGAGGCTGAGGCCAAGGAGGAGCGGGCCCGGGCTCGGCAGGCCGCTCACTGAGCTTCGCTCTGCTGACGCACGAGAGCCCGGCATCGCCATCGCGGCGGTGCCGGGCTCTCGCGCGTGCGGCGAGGGTCAGCCCTCGATGCCGCCTTCGAACTGCTCCAGCTCGAGGGCGAGCTGCCGGTCGATCTCGATCTCCTCGGCGCGATCGAGTTCGGTCGCATCTGCCGCCGAGACGGCATCGTCATCGGGGGGTGTGGGAATCACATCGCTCATGGGTTCTCCGTCCGGTCGGTGGAGGGGTGGATGCCGCGCTCAACCGCTCTTGCGGCGGAACTCGCGCCGGGTGACGGCTCCGTGGGTGCCGTGGATGGACGAATCGCCGCCCAGGTGCGCTTCGCCTTCGCGGTGGTTGGCATTCTTCTTGTCGAGCGCGTCTTTGAACTTGCGCTTCATCTCGTCGGACGCGGTCGTGTCGTCGGTGCTCATGGCTCCACCATACGCGCGGCGGGCGCGGCTGGTAGGGTTGTGCAGGATGCCGTGGATCTTCCGCGGCCTCTGGAGCAGGCCGGCAGGAAGCTGGTCTCCTGTGGTGGGTTCCCGTCGAGCACGGTGGCTTTCGACTGGTGACCAGCGCTGACCGCCACCTCGATGCCGTGACCGGCGTCGTCGTGCGTCTGGATCTGCCTGTTCCTGCTCCTTCGCATGATCTCGCCCGCGAAACGCGCGAGCGAGTCTAAACAAAGAAGGAGAGACCTCTTGGAAGGTCCTGAAATCACCGCCGCAGAAGCCGTTCTCGACAACGGCCGCTTCGGCACCCGCACCATCCGCTTCGAGACCGGCCGCCTCGCGCAGCAGGCACAGGGCGCCGTCGCCGCCTACCTCGACGAGGAGACGATGCTCCTGTCGGCCACGAGTGCCGGCAAGCACCCGCGCGAAGGGTTCGACTTCTTCCCGCTGACCGTCGACGTCGAAGAGCGTTCGTACGCGGCGGGCAAGATCCCCGGCTCGTTCTTCCGTCGCGAGGGTCGCCCCTCGACCGAGGCGATCCTGGTCTGCCGTCTCATCGACCGCCCGCTGCGCCCGTCGTTCGTCGACGGCCTGCGCAACGAGGTCCAGATCGTCATCACCGTCCTGTCCATCGCCCCGGGCGAGTTCTACGACGCGCTCGCGATCAACGCGGCATCCCTGTCGACCCAGATCTCGGGTCTGCCGTTCTCGGGCCCGATCGCCGGCGTGCGCCTCGCGCTCATCCCGGGTCACGGCGAGCACGCCGACCAGTGGGTCGCGTTCCCGACGGTCACCCAGCTCGAAGAGGCCGTCTTCGACCTCATCGTCGCGGGCCGTGTGCTCGAGGACGGCGAGGTCGCGATCATGATGGTCGAGGCCGAAGCCACCGAAGGCAGCTGGAACCTCATCAAGGGCGGCGCCGTCAAGCCGTCCGAAGAGGTCGTGGCGCAGGGCCTCGAGGCATCCAAGCCCTTCATCAAGGAGCTCGTCGCGGCGCAGAACGTCGTGGCGAACACCGCCGCGAAGGAGATCCAGGACTACCCGGTCTTCCCGCCGTACGCGCAGCAGACCTACGACTTCGTCGCCGGTCGCGCCTATGACCGCCTGGTGCCGGTGTACCAGATCGCCGACAAGGTCGAGCGTCAGAACGCCGACGACGCCGTCAAGGACGACGTCAAGGCGCAGCTGCTCGCCGCCGTCGAGGCCGGGGAGCTCCCCGCCGTCGCGACGCTCGAGTTCTCAGCGGCCTACAAGTCGGTCACCAAGACGATCGTGCGCGGACGCATCCTCAGCGAGGGTGTGCGCATCGATGGCCGCGGCCTGGCCGACATCCGCCCGCTGGATGCCGAGGTCCAGGTCATCCCGCGCGTGCACGGCTCCGCGATCTTCCAGCGCGGCGAGACCCAGATCCTGGGTGTCACCACGCTGAACATGCTCAAGATGGAGCAGCAGATCGACTCGCTGTCGCCCGTCACGCACAAGCGCTACATGCACCACTACAACTTCCCGCCGTACTCGACCGGTGAGACCGGTCGCGTCGGTTCGCCGAAGCGTCGCGAGATCGGGCACGGCTTCCTCGCCGAGCGCGCGCTCGTGCCGGTGCTGCCGAGCCGCGAGGAGTTCCCCTACGCGATCCGCCAGGTGTCCGAGGCTCTCGGCTCGAACGGCTCGACGTCGATGGGCTCGGTCTGCGCCTCGACCCTGTCGCTCCTGAACGCGGGTGTGCCGCTGCGCGCCCCCGTCGCCGGCATCGCGATGGGCCTCGTCTCCGACCAGGTCGACGGCCAGACGCGCTACGCCGCGCTGACCGACATCCTCGGCGCCGAGGACGCGCTGGGCGACATGGACTTCAAGGTCGCGGGCACGAGCGAGTTCGTCACGGCGATCCAGCTCGACACGAAGCTCGACGGCATCCCGTCGTCGGTGCTGACCGCCGCGCTCACGCAGGCCAAGGAAGCCCGCATGACGATCCTGAACGTCCTGAACGCCGCGATCGACGCTCCTGACGAGATGGCGCCGACGGCTCCGCGCGTGATCAGCGTGCAGATCCCCGTCGACAAGATCGGCGAGCTGATCGGCCCCAAGGGCAAGACGATCAACTCGATCCAGGACGAGACCGGCGCGCAGATCTCCATCGAGGAGGACGGCACCGTCTACATCGGCGCGACCGATGGTCCGTCGGCCGAGGCCGCGCGTGCGCAGGTCAACGCGATCGCCAACCCGACGAACCCGGAGGTCGGCGAGCAGTTCCTCGGAACCGTCGTCAAGATCGCCGCGTTCGGCGCGTTCGTCTCGCTGCTGCCCGGCAAGGACGGTCTGCTGCACATCAGCGAGGTCCGCAAGCTCGCCGGTGGCAAGCGTGTCGAGAACGTCGAAGACGTGCTCGGTGTCGGTCAGAAGATCCTCGTGAAGATCACGAAGATCGACGACCGCGGCAAGCTGTCGCTCGAGCCGGTGGTCGAAGAGGCCGCCGACCAGGAGGGCTCCGCTGCTGCCAGCGAAGGCCCGGGGGACGCTCCCGCCGAAGGCTGATCGACCCCGGTCTGAAGACCACGGATGCCCGCCTCCTCCCGTCTCGGAGGGGCGGGCATCCGTTCTTTCCGACGCGTCTTGTCCCCCAGATGGGGGACAACACGCGCCTGGGAACGGTCCCGAATCGCAAGCGTTACCGAATTTTTACCCGCGCGCCCGCGGAATGCGCGGAGTTGTCTGAGGCCTGTCCTACCCTCGGTACTACGCATCGGGGGATACGTCACTGTGGAGTACCTCGTCGATTCGTGAGGGGGTGTGACGTGGGATTCTTCGGCGTAGGCGCGTCGCCGGCTTCGGCGAGCGTCGAGACCGGTCAAAACTCCGTCCGCACCATGACCACGCACGATTCGGTCGGCGCATCGCCGCACCCCTCCGCTCCGATCCCCGTGCAGGGCGACCCGCTCGGCTCGGCGCTGCGCGTCCCGCTCGGCGAGACCGGCGAGCAGATCTTCCCGCTCATCCTCGGCGGCGCCGAGTTCGGCTGGCACATCGATCTGGCGGCGTCGCACCGCATCCTCGACGCCTATCGCGAGCGCGGCGGCAACGCGATCAAGACGTCCGACGCCTACTCGGCCGGCCGCAGTGAGTACATCATCGGCGAGTGGATGGCGCGGCGCGCCGCGCGCGATGCCACGGTGCTCAGTGTGCGCGTCGGAACGAACCCCGATCACCCCGGTCTCGGATCGGTCAACCTCATCCGTGCCGTCGAGGCCTCGCTCACGCGGCTGCGCACCGACCGCATCGACGTGCTGTACCTCGACGCGACCGGCGACAACCAGGCATCCCTCGAAGACACGCTCGCGACGGCCGAATGGCTGATCGAGGCTGGCAAGGTTCGCGCGCTGGGCTCGCTCGGGCACACTGCCGCTCAACTCGTCGAGGCACGCATTCTCGCCTCCGCGGGGTATCCGCGCCTCACCGTTCTCGACGTGCCGTACAACGTGCTGCGACAGAGCGAGTTCGACGGAGATCTGCGCCTGGTCGCCGGTGCGCAGGGCATCGCCGTCACGCCGTCGCAGGCGCTCGAGCACGGCTACCTCGCCGGCGCGCACCGGTCGCGCTCACAGATCACGGCGTCGGTGCGCGGATCGCAGCTCGCAGCCGCGATGAACCGACGCGGCACGCGCACGCTGCGCACGATGGACCGCATCGGTGCCGAGCTCTCGATCCCGACCTCAGCGGTGGCGATCGCGTGGCTGCTGGCGCAACGCACCGTCGTCGCCCCGATCGTGAACGCATTCGCGGTGCACCATGTCGACGAGCTCGTGCAGGGCGTCGGGGTGAAGCTGAGTCGCGCCCACCTCGCCGACATCGCGAAGGCCGCACAGTAGCCCGACAGGCCGAGGCGCACCTCAGCCGATCTGCACCGGGCGCTGTCGGAGCGCTGACGTAGGGTGGAGGAGACCCCCCACCCCACGGCGAGACGAGTGATCTGTGACGCACTACCTCTATCTCGTGCGTCACGGTGAGCATCTGGATGCGGAGCACGGCCTCGAAGACGGCCCGCTGTCACCGCGGGGTCGACGTCAGGCCGAGTTGGTGGCCGATCGTCTGTCGGGTGTGCCGCTCGACGCGGTCTGGCACTCGCCCCTCGAGCGCGCCGCCGAGACGGCGCGGGCCGTCGCGCAGCGGATCTCGGCCGTGACGCCCGAGCCGTCGTCGCTGCTGTTCGACTGCATTCCGTCGGGGCCCACGCCGGGCATGCCCGCGATCTACGAGCCCTTCTTCGGTTCGGTCACCGACGAGGACATCGAGGCGGGTCAGGCGCAGATGTCCGATGCGGTGTCGGAGTTCCTCGTGCGCAAGGCCACCGGTCACGAGCTGCTGATCACGCACAACTTCGTCATCGCGTGGTTCGTGCGGGAAGTGCTGGATGCCCCGGACTGGCGCTGGATGACCATCAACCAGGCGAACTGCGGCCTCACCGTGCTCGCGCAGCGCCCCGGAAGGCCCTGGGTGCTGGTCTCGCACAATGACCTCTCGCATCTGCCGATGGAGCTGCGCACCGGCCTGCCCGAGAACCCTCCGGTCTGAGGCCGGCGGAGGATCGTCCGCGGCTGAGACCCGCTCTGCACGCCGAGACCCCGCGTTCGCGCGCGGGGTCTCGGCGTGCAGGGGCGGTCTCACCGGAGCAACGGCTTGTGCAGCCACACCGTCGCGTTGGGGTTGTCGTTGTAGGGCGGGGTGGGGGTGAAGCCGCTGCGGGCGTAGAGGGCGCCGGCGGCCTCGAGGGTGTGGTGCGTGTCGAGGACCAGCTCGGTGGCATCCCGTTCCCGTGCCCACGCCTCGAGGCCCTCGAGCAGCGCACGGCCCCAGCCGCGCCCGCGCGTCGACGGATCGATGTAGAGGTGCTTGACCTCGTAGCGCGTGCCGAGCGGGCCGTCGTCGATGCGGCGGATGCCTCCGCATCCGACATCGCCCGCGTCGTCGTCGACCGCGACGAGGAACACCCCCGCGGGCGGCGTGAACACGGATGCCTCGGGAAAGACCGGCCGATAGCTCTGACCCTTCGGGAACGCCTCGCCGCGCATCGCGAAATAGGCCGTCAGCAGCGCGCGCGAGCGCGGGTCGGTGACGTCGAGGGGGACGAGCGAGACCATGCACCTAGGCTAGGGGCATGACGACGAGAGTGGCCCTCGTGGGCGGCACCGGCAAGCTGGGCGGGGTCATCCACGATGTCATCGACGCCGACCCCGGCTTCGAGGTCGTCGCCGTGCTCGGCTCGCGCAGTGAGCTGAGCGAGCTCGACGGCGCCGACCTGGTGGTGGATGCCTCGACCCCCGGGGTCTCGATCGACGTCGTCCGCGCCGCGATCGAGCGGGGCATCAACGTGCTCGTCGGCACGTCGGGATGGTCGAGCGAGCGCATCGCCCTCGTCCGCCCCCTGGTGCAGGCCGCGGGCACAGGAGCCGTGTTCATCCCGAACTTCTCGCTCGGCTCGGCGGTCGCCTCGGCTCTCGCCGCCGCCGCCGCGCCGCACTTCCCTTCGATCGAGATCATCGAGGCGCACCGCGAGACCAAGGTCGACTCGCCGAGCGGCACCGCGGTGCGCACGGCAGAGCTCATCGCCGCCGCCCGAGACGACGCCGGCCCCGTCGAGTCGCCCCATGTCGACCAGCGCGCCCGTGGACAGCAGGTCGCGAGCGTGCCGATTCACTCGCTGCGCCGACCGGGCGTGATCGCGCGGCAGGAGACCATCCTGTCGGGCCCCGGCGAGTCGATCACGATCGTGCATGACACGATCGACCCCGCCCTCGCCTACGGCCCCGGCATCCGGGTCGCCCTCGCCGCCGCGCGCGATGCCCGCGGCGTCACGATCGGCCTCGATGCCCTGATCGACCTCGGTCTGCGCCCCCGCGGCGGGACCGCAGGCGACGAGAGCCCGATCGACGAGGGCGGCGTTCCCGGGCAGGTCGCCCGGGTCACGGGAGCATGACCGCGCGCGTCGGCGTCGCGGTGATGGCGGCGCTGCTGGCGCTGTACATCGTGCTCGTCGCGCAGCGGGCGTGGCTGCTGCTCGGATCGGGTCAGCCGATCGGCATCGCGATGGGCGTCGCCCTCGTGGTGCTGCCCGTCATCGCCGGCTGGGCGCTGTGGCGTGAGCTGGCCTTCGGACTAGGATCGCAGCGCCTCGCCCGCCGGCTCGAGGCCGAGCACGAGTTGCCCACCGACGAGGTCGACGTGCGCCCGAGCGGGCGCCCCGACCGCGCGCAGGCCGATGCGCTGTTCCCCGCGTATCGCGACGACGTCGAAGCGCACCCCGACGACTGGCGGGCGTGGTTCCGCCTCGGCCTCGCCTATGACGGTGCCGGTGACCGCTCGCGGGCGCGCGGAGCCATCCGCAAGGCCATCACGCTCGAGAAGGCCGCGCGGCCGTAGGGTCGGTCAGCGAGGCCGATCAGCCGGGTCGTTCAGCCGGCGGGAACGGCCGCGGCCACGGCATCCTTCACCGTCGGATGCGTGAACGTGAAGCCGGATGCCTCGAGCCGCTCGGGCACGACGTCCGAGTCGACCGTGAGCAGTGACTCGGTGGCGTCTTTCCCGAGCACGAGCTTCAGCGCGAACTCGGGTGCGCGCACGAGGAACGGGCGGTTCATGCGCATCGCCAGGGCGAAGCCGAGGTCGTTCGCGGTCGCGCGCTGGGGACCGGTCAGGTTCACCGGGCCGTCGAGGTCGCCGTCGATCACGTGGCGGATCGCGCGGACCTCGTCGTCGAGCGAGATCCATGGCCACACCTGCGTGCCGCGACCGATCGGTCCCGATACGCCCAGTCGCGTGAGAACCAGCAGCGGCTTCAGCACGCCTTCCGCGTGGACGACCGGCGCCGTGCGCAGGAACGCGACGCGCGCGTCGGGGCCCGCGCGGCGGGCCGCGGCCTCCCACTCGCCGCAGAGGTCGGCGAGGAACCCGTCGCCGCGGCGTGACTCTTCGGTCAGGCGCAGCCCGTGCACCGACGGGTAGTACCCGACCGCCGAGCTCGAGACGAACGCCGGGGCATCCGCGCCGAGCGAGCGCACCGCGGCGGCGAGGGTCTGCGTCGGGGCGAGGCGTGACCAGACCAGTTCGTGCTTGTAGCGACGCGTCCACGGGAAGCGGCCGATGCTCGCGCCGTTCAGCCCCACGACCGCTCGCGCGCCGGCGAGGACGCCCGGATCGAGCGGGGTGCGCTGCGGATCCCACGTGACCTCGTCGGGCGCCGTGGCCTCGCGGCGGACCAGCCGTGTGACCGGAACACCGTCGGCGCGAAGCGACCGCACGAGCGCGCCGCCGATCAGGCCGGACGCTCCGGCCACGACGACGCGCCCCGCAGAATCAGGCAAGCGTCGCCTCGAGGGTGATCTCGATGCCCGCGAGCGCGGCCGACACGGGGCATCCGGTCTTCGCCTCGGCGGCGATGCGGGCGAAGTCCTCGGCCGACAGGCCGGGGACGACGGCGTTGACGTTCAGGTGCGAGCCCGTGATGCCGGTGCCCGGGATGAAGGTGACGGATGCCGTCGTCTCCACGCTCTCGGGCGGGGTGCCGTTGCCGGCGAGGGCGTGCGAGAGAGCCATGCTGAAGCACGACGAATGCGCGGCGGCGAGCATCTCTTCGGGCGTCGTCACCGACGTCGAGCCTTCGCTGCGCGCCTTCCAGTTGACCGCGAGAGGGCCCTGGTTCGAGCTTTCCAGGGCGATCTCGCCGGAGCCCTCGACGAGGCTCCCCTTCCAGCTGGTGGTCGCTTCGCTGGTCACGCTCATGAGTGGCTCCTCCGGATCGGGATGCGGCGCGATCGCGCCTGGCTCGAGCCTAGATGGCTCCGCCGACGCAGGGGAGGGGGTCCCTGAGCTTGTCGAAGGGCGGTCCCTGAGCCTGTCGAAGGGTCAGGCCGTCGCGGCGCGGCCGATGACGCCCGTGCGCTGCAGCAGCAGGTACAGCTGGCATCCCAGGCACAGCCCGAACGCCGAGTTCAGGAACGCGGCGACGAAGGCCATCGCCGCGGCGATCGGCAGCGCCCACGGGACGCACGCCAGGTGCAGGATGAGCCCGACGGCCGTCACGAACAGGCCGACGCCCTGCGCGAAGCGCGGCGGGCGCGGGTCTTCGAGCTCGGTCGGCGGGGCCAGACGCGGCTGCACGACGCGGCGGTAGAGCACGCCCCACGGCGCCGTGCGCGGCGACAGCACGCTCCACAGGAACAGCAGTGCGATCACAAGAAGCAGCAGGAATCCGGGGTCGGCGGCGCGCTCTGCGAAGGTGAGAGCGGGAAGCGCGCCAGCCGTCGCGTTGCCCACGAGGCTCAGGAACGTCGCCACGATCAGCAGGACGGCGGTGATGGATGCCGCGAAGCGCGGGCCGCGCGGGTCGATGCCCTTCGGCTTCGAGCCTGCGGGCTTCGAGACGGTCTCAGACATGGGCGTCCTCCGTGGTGACTCGGGCGAGTTCCAGCTCGACGGCGTGCCGGCTGGTGGTCCCGGCGAAGCGGGTCTGGATCACGCCGTCACGATCGAGGATGAGCGTGGTGGGCGTCTGCAGCACGTGGAAGTGCTTCGCGATGTCCGGGCGGTGCGTGAGGTCGACGTCGAGGTGCACGACGCCGTCGTGGTCGTCGGCGATCGCCCCGAGGGTGCGGTGCACGCCGGGGCAGCGGCTGCACATCTCGGTGCTGAACTGCAGCAGCGTCGCGCGCTCGCCGAGGGTCTCGGCGCCCAGTCGCAGCGGATCGACGACCTCGCTCGGACTGAGCCGGCGCGGGCGATTCTGCTGCCACCGCAGGAACGCGCCGATGCCGACGGTCACCGCGAGCAGCGCGGCGAGCACGACGATGGCACTGGACAGGTTCACAAGCGATGAGTTTAGTTCGGAGCGCCTGGGCGAGGGTCGGATCGCGTCAGTGTGACGACGCGTCGTAACACAGCGGCGACGGGCCCCGGTGGGGGAGGTCGCCGGTAGGCTGGCGGCGTGACCGAGGCATCCATTCCGACCCCCTACGAAGACCTGCTGCGGGGCGTCCTCGCCGAGGGAGTGCACAAAGACGACCGCACCGGCACGGGCACCACGAGCGTGTTCGGGCGGCAGATCCGCTTCGACCTGTCGCAGGGCTTCCCGCTCATCACGACCAAGCGCGTGCACCTCAAGTCGATCGTCTACGAGCTGCTGTGGTTCCTGCGCGGCGAGTCGAACGTCGAGTGGCTGCAGCGCAACGGCGTCACCATCTGGGACGAGTGGGCCGACGAGCGGGGCGAACTGGGCCCCGTCTACGGCGTGCAGTGGCGGTCGTGGCCGACGCCGTCGGGCGATCCGATCGACCAGATCTCGCAGGTGATCGAGCAGATCCGCACCAATCCCGATTCGCGGCGCCTCATCGTGTCGGCGTGGAACCCCGCGGACATCCCGTCGATGGCCCTTGCGCCGTGTCACGCGCTCTTCCAGTTCTACGTGACCGACGGCAAGCTGTCGTGCCAGCTCTACCAGCGGTCGGCCGACATGTTCCTCGGCGTGCCGTTCAACATCGCGTCCTACGCGCTGCTGACCCTCATGATCGCGCAGCAGACCGGGCTCGAACCGGGCGACTTCGTCTGGACCGGCGGCGACTGCCACGTCTACGACAATCACGTCGAGCAGGTGCGCGAGCAGCTTTCGCGCGACCCGTACCCGTACCCGACGCTGTCGTTCGCGCGGAAGCCCGACTCGATCTTCGACTACACCTTCGACGACATCGTGGTCGAGAACTACCAGCACCACCCCGCGATCCGCGCCGCGGTCGCGGTATGACCTCCGGCCTGGGGCTCATCTCGCGTCTCGGACTCATCTGGGCCGAGGCCCGTGGGGGAGTGATCGGCCGGGACGGCGGCATGCCCTGGCACGTGCCCGAAGACCTCGTGCACTTCCGCGCGATCACGTCGGGGTCGCCGGTGATCATGGGGCGCCGCACGTGGGAGTCCTTCCCCGAGAAGTACCGCCCCCTGCCAGGCAGGCGGAACATCGTGGTGACGCGGAACGCGGCCTGGGCGGCAGACGGCGCAGAGCGCGCCGAATCTCTGGATGCCGCGGTGGCGCTCGCCGCTGACGCGCCCGAGGTCTGGGTGATCGGCGGGGCGCGCCTGTTCGCCGAGGCGCTGCCCCACGCCGACGTGCTCGAAGTGACCGAGCTCGACCTCGAGGTCGCCGACGGTGACACCTTCGCGCCTGCGCGGGACGGCTGGTCGGTGACCGGGGTCGAGCCCGCCGACGGCTGGGCGCTCTCGCGCACCGGTGTGCGGTACCGGTTCCTCACGCTGACGCGCTGAACCCCGCCGGTTCGAGGTCGACCACGTAGCCGACGATCGGCTCGGCGGGAGGTGCTCCGGCGTCAGCGGCAGGTTCGCCATATCGCGCGGTTGCCGGCACCCGGCTGACCGGCACGGTCCGCCCGGTGCCGTCCACCGGCGTCGCCACGATCGTGTAGGCGGGCTCGTTGAGCCGCGGTGAGCGGGCGTCCGGCGCGTGCGCGAACCAGCCGAGGCCTGAGCTCGAGGCGGGGTCGACCGGTTCCGGCGCAAGCGGTGATGGCGGGGGCAGGATCGGCTCGAGATGCTCGGTGTGGTCGATCGCGATGCCGGCGATCGCGCACACCCGGCCGGTGAGCGGTCGGGAGGCGACATCGTCGGGGTCGACCTCGTGATGCGACTCCGTGAGCTCGAGGCTGGAGCCCAGCGCACCCCCGAGCATCCCCCGCAACGCGTCGCGCGGCTCGCGCACCTGCAGAGTGACCGTGTCGCCGACCTGGAACGGGTCACCGCAGCAGTCCCACTCCCAGTCTTCGAGGTACACGCGAACCATGCCGCCAGCGTACGCGCGTAATCGGCGGCGAACGGTGGAGATCCGACGCGGGGCTCAGTGGAAGCGACCAAGATGGATCCCGGCGAGCGCGAGCGCGGCAACGGTCTCGCCGTCGCTGATGGACCCGTCTCGGATCATCCCGAGCGCATCGGCGAACGGCACGCGCGTGACCTCGTCGATGCCTTCCTCGACCTGACTCGCGGCGGCGTCCCCGGCTGCGCTCAGCCCGCGTGCGAGGAAGACGAACTCGGGTGCGTCGGCGATGCCGTTGAGCGCGGTGATGCGACCGAGGAGGGTCCACTCCTCGGCATCCAGCCCGGTCTCTTCACGCAGCTCGCGCTGTGCGGCGACGAGAGGATCCTCGCCGTCCGACCCGCCCGCGGGCACCTCGATCGAGCGCCCGACCGTGTACCGGTCGACGGAGATCAGCACGACCCGCTCGTGGTCGTCGAGTGCGACGATGAACACCGCGGCGTTCTTCACCGTGACCACGCCGTAGATGCCGTCGCCGTGCGGCCCCGTCACCTGGTCTTCGCGAACCTGGATCCACGGGTTGTCGTACACGGTCCGGGAGTCTCGGGTGTGCCACGTCATGTCGTCAGCCTAGGTCGTGGGCCCCCGACCTGGCCCGGCCGCCACCGGCCGCTGACGCGTGCAGCTCAGGAGGAGATTTCGATTCGGGAGGATGCCGGGGCGCGATTCCTCCTCCCGAAGCGAAATCTCCTCCGAACGCGCAGCCCCCAACGCGCAGCCCCCAGCGCGCAGCCCCGACCCGCACCACCGAACCCGCTGCCCCGCCCGCCGCAGGCTGAAGAGCGACTCCCGAACCGATAACCTGAAACCATGACGCACACGGGCAACCCCTTCGGACAGGTTCTCGTCGCGCTCGTCACTCCGATGACGGCCGACGGCGAGGTCGACTGGCCCGCTGTCGAGAAGCACATGGACGACGTGATCTCGGCCGGCGCCGACGGCATCGTCGTGACCGGCACCACCGGTGAGACCTCCACCCTCACCGACCCCGAGAAGCTCCGCCTCGTCGAGGTCGGCAAGGATGTCGCCGCGGGCCGCGCGAAGATCATCACGGGCGGCGGCTCGAACGAGACCGCGCACGCGATCGAGCTCTACAAGGCCAGCGAGAAGGCCGGCGCCGACGGCATCATGATCGTCACCCCGTACTACAACAAGCCCACGCAGGCAGGCATCCTCACGCATTTCCGGCTCGTCGCGGATGGCACGGACCTGCCGGTCATCCTCTACGACATCCCCGGCCGCACCGGCGTACCGATCAAATACGAGACGATCCTGCGCCTGGCCAAGCACCCGAACATCCTCGCGATCAAAGACGCCAAGGGCGACTTCAGCGAGGTCAGCCGGGTGCTGAACCAGACCGACCTGATGTACTTCTCGGGCGACGACGCGAACGCGCTGCCGCACATGGCGATCGGCGCGACGGGACTCATCGGCGTGACGGCGAACGTCGCCGCGGCTCCCTACCGAGTGATGGTGGATGCCGTGAACCGCGGCGATCTCGCGGCCGCGACCGCCGCGCACCAGAGTCTCGAGCCGCTCGTCCGGGCCGTGATGACCCACGTGCCCGGCACGGTCAGCGCGAAGTACATCCTGCACGGCCTCGGCCGCATCGGCAGCCCGCGCGTCCGCCTGCCCCTCGTCGGGCCGGAAGAGTGGGAAGCCGCACTCATCGAAGACGAGCTCGCGCTCGTCCGCGGCGTCCAGGGCGCCGACTTCTCGAACTTCCGCCCCGACCGCAACGCGGCCGCGGGTGGAGCGCTCCCCAAGGTGCACGGCACGACCCGCTGACACCGCACGACTCACGACACGGATCCCGGCACAGACAGCCGCATCCGAAGGAGGCATCCGATGCCCACGAACGTCTACGACCCGCCCGCCCTTGAGAAGGGCACCCTGCGTGTCATCCCCCTCGGCGGACTCGCCGAGATCGGTCGCAACATGACCGTCTTCGAATTCGACGGCAAGCTGCTGATCGTCGACTGCGGCGTGCTCTTCCCCGAAGAGCATCAGCCCGGCGTCGACCTGATCCTGCCCGACTTCGAGCCCATCAAGAATCGCCTCGATGATGTCGTCGGCGTCGTGCTGACGCACGGCCACGAAGACCACATCGGCGCGGTGCCGTACCTGCTGCGCCTGAAGGCCGACATCCCCCTCATCGGCTCAAAGCTGACCCTCGCGCTCGTCGAGGCGAAGCTCAAAGAGCACCGCATCAAGCCGTACACGCTCACCGTGGCCGAGGGTCAGGAAGAGGAGATCGGGCCGTTCGATCTCGAGTTCATCGCGGTCAACCACTCGATCCCCGACGCGCTCGCGGTGGCGATTCACACGGACGCGGGCACGGTGCTCGCCACGGGCGACTTCAAGATGGATCAGCTGCCCCTCGACGGGCGCCTGACCGACCTGCGCGCGTTCGCAAGCCTCGGCGAGGACGGCGTCGACCTCTTCCTCGTCGACTCGACGAACGCCGACGTGCCCGGCTTCACCCCGCTCGAGCGGGCGATCGGCCCCGTTCTCGATCAGGTCATCGCGAAGGCGCCGCGGCGCGTGATCGTCGCGAGCTTCTCGAGCCACGTGCACCGCGTGCAGCAGGTCATCGACGCCGCTGCCGCCAACGGCCGCCGCGTCGCGTTCCTCGGTCGCTCGATGGTGCGCAACATGACCATCGCGGAGGATCTCGGCTACCTGACGGTTCCCGACGGCGTGCTGATCGACTACAAGAAGGCCCAGGATCTCCCCGACGACAAGATCGTCTACATGTCGACCGGGTCGCAGGGCGAGCCGATGGCCGTGCTCAGCCGCATGGCGAACATGGACCACGCGATCGAGATCGGCGAAGGCGACACGGTGATCCTGGCATCCAGCCTCATCCCCGGAAACGAGAACGCCGTCTACCGCGTGATCGACGGGCTCACGAAGCTCGGCGCGAACGTCGTGCACAAGGGCAACGCGAAGGTGCACGTCTCGGGCCACGCCGCGGCGGGCGAGCTGCTGTACTGCTACAACATCCTCAAGCCCCGCAACGTCATGCCGGTGCACGGCGAGTACCGGCACCTGATCGCGAACGCGAAGCTCGCGCAGGACACCGGCATCCCGGCGGAGAACACGATCATCGCCGAGAACGGCACCGTCGTCGACCTGCGGGACGGGGTCGCGAAGGTCGTCGGCCAGCTCGACCTCGGCTTCGTCTACGTCGACGGGTCGACCGTCGGCGAGATCACCGACGCCGACCTCAAAGACCGCCGCACCCTCGGCGAAGAGGGCTTCATCTCGATCATCGTGGTGGTCGACTCGGCGACGGGCCGCATCATCACGGGGCCCGAGATCCACGCCCGCGGCTTCGCCGAGGACGACAAGGTCTTCGACGACGTGAAGCCGAAGATCGCGGCGGCGCTCACCGAGGCGGCCCAGTCGGGCGTGCGAGACTCACACGCGCTCTCGCAGGTCGTCCGTCGCACGATCGGCCGCTGGGTCAACCAGCGCCTGCGCCGTCGCCCGATGATCGTGCCCCTCGTCATCGAGGCGTAACACCGGGTCGCTAACATCGGTTCATGCCCGTCTCGTTCCAGGTTCGCCCCGCCGTGCAGGGTGACGGCGCGTTCCTCGCCGACATGGTGGTCGAGGCGGCGAACTGGCGTGCCGACGGCATCCGGCCGAAGTATGAGGTGATCACCCACCCCGACCACAACCGGTACGTTGCGGGATGGATGCGGCCGGGCGATGCCGGGTTCGTGGCCGTCGATCTGCACGATCATCCGGTCGGGGCGGCGTGGTACCGGATGCTGCCGCGCACCGACCCCGGGTTCGGATACGTCGGCACGGGCGTGCCCGAGCTGATCATCGGCGTGCGCCCGATCTGGCGCGCGCACGGCGTCGGCCGCGCTCTGCTGCAGCGGCTCTGCGAGCACGCGCGGGCCCAGGGGTTCGGGCGGATCAGCCTGTCGGTCGAGCGCGGCAACTTCGCCCAGCAGCTCTACCGCAGCGAGGGCTTCGCGGTGACGACGCCCGGGCACGGCCGCGACACCATGGTCAAGCGCCTGCGCTGAGCGGGATGTCGTCGAACGACGAAGCGGCGCCCTTCCCGAGGGGGAAGGGCGC
>JASCPF010000068.1 GCA_029959325.1 Microbacteriaceae bacterium PS02068 | reverse complement strand
CTCAAGAGCGGCACGCACGCGTGGGAGAAGATCGCCGACGACTGGCGGCGGATCCCGTGATCGCCGCCTGACCGCGCAACCGCACATCGGGGTGGCCCGCACACCGGGCCACCCCCACCCCGCCTGCCCCACTCCAAGGAGCGAAATGATCGAAGGCGCCATCGCCGGCCTCGCCGCCGGCGGCCTCTACGCCGTCCTCGGCGTATGCCTCACCCTGATGTCTCGCCTCGTGCGCGTCGTCAACTTCTCCCAGGCCGCGACGGGCATGTTCGGCGGCTTCTGCGCGGTCTGGCTCGTGACCTCCGCCGGGATGCCGGTGTGGCTCGCGGCCACGCTCGGAGTGATCCTCGGCGGCCTGCTGTCGGCCGCGATCGGCTGGATCGCCGCGACGTGGCTGTCCGAGGCATCCACGACCACCCGCTCCGCCATGACGGTGGGTCCGCTTCTGCTCCTCATCTCGCTCTCCTTCATCCTCTTCGGCAACAAGCCGCAGCCGTTCGCCCCGCTCATCGGCGGCCCGGCCTTCACCGTCGGCGGGGTCGTCGTCAGCCAGGTCACGGTCGCGACCGTCGTCATGGCGATCGTCGTCGCCCTCGGCGCGCGTCTCGTGCTCACCCGCACCCGCGTCGGCACCCAGCTGCGGGCGCTCTCGGAACGCCCGACGACGGCCGAACTCCTCGGCATCCGTTCTCGACCGCTGTCGATCGCCGTGTGGTTCGTCACGGGCGTGATCAGCGCGATCGTCATCGTGATCGTCGCTCCCTCGCAGTCCAATGACGCGACGAGCCTGTCGATGCTGATCATCCCCGCCGCGGCGGCCTCATTGCTGGGCGGCTTCTCGCGGCTCGATCTCACGGTCGTCGGCGGCTTGGCGCTCGGCCTGCTCAGCGGGCTCGTCGCCCAGATCGATCAGGTCTCGCTCGTGCGCAACTTCCTGCCGTTCCTGTTCATCGTCGTGCTTCTGCTGTGGACGCAGCGAAAGGAGGTGTGGGATGCCGCTCGCTGACCGCTCCTGGTTCCGTCTCACGTGGCCGCTCGCCGTCGCGGCCGTCGGCATCGCCGTCGGCTTCGCGCTGAGCGTGGGCCTGGACGGCTATTTCGTCTTCCTCGCGGTGAGCGCCGTGACCGCCGCGATCGCGATCCTCGGGCTCGGCGTCGTCACGGGTTCGGCGGGGATGATCGCCCTCTGCCAGCTCACCTTCGCCGCGATCGGGGCGTGGATCGTCGCGGGCCTCAGCTACATCCAGGCGCCCGGCGGTTTCGTCCTCTGGCTCCTGGTGGGGGGTCTGGGCGCGGGGTTCGCCGGTGTTCTCGTCGGCCTGCCGGCCCTGCGGCTGCGCGGCGTGAACCTCGCGGTCGTGACCCTCGGCTTCGCCGCCGCGGCGGACGTCACGTTCGTACAGATCCAGTTCCCCGGATCGGCCGACGGCACGCCCGTCGATCGACCGTCGATGTTCCAGAGCGACCGCTCGTACTTCTTCTTCACGATCATCGTGCTCGCACTCTGCGCGCTGCTCGTGTTCTGGCTGCAGCGCGGCCGCTGGGGGGCGAGCTGGAAGGCCGTCGCGTTCTCCGAACGCGGCACCGCGTCGGTCGGGCAGAGCGTCGCCGGCGCGAAGCTCACGGCGTTCGCCGTCAGCGCCGCGCTCGGCGGCATCTCGGGGGGCCTCATCGCCGGTCAGGTGCAGCTGCCGTTCGCGTCGAGCTTCACACCGTTGCAGTCGCTGGCGCTGTACGTCCTGGCGATCATGTCGGGCGCCTATCTCATCGACATGGCGATCTTCGGCGGGTTCCTCTGGGTGCTCGTGCCGGAACTGCTCAAGCGGTGGGGGGTTCCGCAGGACTGGGCGTTCGTCGTCTTCGGCATCCTGGGCGTGCAGGCGCTCACGAGCGGCACGAACCTGGGCCAGGGCCTGCGCAATCTCTGGTATCGGCGGCAGCGCACCGCGCCGCCGCCGATCGTCGACGTGGCCGACGTCGCTCCGAGCGGCCCGCAGATCACGACGACCACCGTCGCGACGCTCGATCCTGCCGAGGCGACGGGCGGCCCGGTGCTGGTCGTGGAGGGACTGACCGTCCAGTTCGGTGCGCTCAAGGCCCTCGACGACGTCTCGCTGGAGGTGCCCGCGGGGTCGATCATGGGTCTCATCGGCCCGAACGGCGCCGGCAAGTCGACCTTCGTCGACGCGATCAGCGGGTTCCTCCCCCGGCACGGCGGGCGCGTGCTCGTAGCGGGGCAGGACCTCGCCGGCATGTCGCCGACGCGTCGTGCCCGTCACGGACTGCGACGCACCTTCCAGCAGGACCGCGTTCCGCCGTCGCTCACGGTCGGCGCGTACGTGCGCTTCGTCGCACGCCGCCGGGTCGATCGCGAGGACGTCGAGAAGACGCTCGCGTTCTTCGGATGCCCGCCCGCCGCCACGCGACTCGCGAGCGTCGACATCGGCACGCGCCGACTCGTCGAGGTCGCGGCGAACGTGCTCGCGCGCCCGAAGCTCCTGGTCCTCGACGAACCGGCCGCGGGCCTCTCGCACGAAGAGCACCTCGCCCTGGCGATGCGCATCCGCGAGCTGCCGGAGCGCTTCGGTATCTCGGTCGTGATCATCGAACACGACCTCGACCTCGTCCGCTCGGTCTGCCCGCGGCTGACCGTGCTCGACTTCGGGCGCGTGCTCGCGTCGGGCCCCCAGGCCGAGGTGCTCGAGAATCCTGCCGTGATCAAGGCCTACATGGGCGAGACGGAGCTGCTGTGATGGATGCCGCGAACACTCTGACCCTCGACGACGTGAGCGTCAACCGAGGCGCCGGCCCGGTGATCTCGGGCGTCAGTCTCACCGTGCGCCGGGGCGAGGTGACCGCGCTCGTCGGCCCGAACGGCGCCGGCAAGACGAGCCTCATCGAGGCGATCTCGGGCGTCACGGCGCACGCGACGGGGTCGATCCTGCTCGGCGACACTCCGATCGACAAATGGTCGCGCGTGAACCGGGCGCGCGCGGGCATCGTGCACATCGAGCAGGGTCGCGCCGTCTTCCCCTCGCTCACCGTGCGCGAGAACCTGTCTCTCACGGCGCGCACCGACAGCGAGATGGAGGAGGCACTCGCGCACTTCCCCGAGCTCGAGAAGCGCATCGACGCGCCGACGGCGCTGCTCTCCGGCGGCGAGCAGCAGATGGTCGTGCTCGCGCGCGCCTTCGCGGCGCGGCCCGCGTTCCTGCTCGTCGACGAGATGTCGCTGGGTCTTGCCCCGGTCGTCTTCACGCGCCTGTTCCCCCTCATCCGCACTCTCGCAGAGTCGGGCGTCGGCGTTCTGCTCGTCGAGCAGTTCACGCACCTCGCGCTAGGGCTCGCGGGCGAGGCGCTCGTCGTCGCCGGCGGCCGGGTGGCCTATCAGGGCCCTGCCGCGCGCCTCGAGGCCGACCCCGAGCTGCTGCGCCGCGCCTACCTCGGCGGTGCCGCGGCCTGAGGTCGACGGCCGGGATCGCACACCCGCCCACGAACTCCGCAGAATCGCACGTGCTCCGCACCGACACGCCATGCGCGGTGCGGAGCACGTGACGAACTGCGCAGTTCGTGCTCAGCGCTCACATGCCGGCGTGCTCGAACGCCGTGGTCGGGAGGTCGACGATGTGCGCGCCGCCGTCGGCGACGAGGACGGACCCCGTCATGTACGACGACTCCCCCGACCCGAGGAAGCGCACGATCGATGCGATCTCAGAGGGCGCGGCCGGCCGGCGCAGCGGCACGTCGGCGGTGACCGTCGCATACGCGGTCTCGCGGCCGTCGAGGCCGGCGTGGGCCGAGAACTCGTCCATCTCGGCATCCGCCATCGGCGTCTGCACCCAGCCCGGGCACACCGCGTTGACGCGCACGCCGTGCCGTCCGTAGTCGCGGGCGAGCGTCTTGGTGAGCCCGATGAGGGCGTGCTTGCCGACCGTGTAGCCGGCCACCGAGGGCCCCGCGAACAGGCCCGCGAGAGACGCGATCACGACGATCTGCCCCTTCGCCTCGATGAGCGCCGGCAGCGCTTCACGCGACATCGTGAACGCCGTCGTGAGATTCGCGCGCAGCGACGCCGCCCATCCCTCGTCGTCGGTCTCGCCGACGGGGGCGAAGCCGTGCCCGCCCGCGTTGTTGACGAGCACGTCCAGCCGGCCGAACCGGGTGAGGACCTCGTCGACGACGCCGCGCGCGTCGGCGGCATCCGCCGCATCGGCGACGATCGGCACGGCACCGACGGCCGCCGCGACCTCGTCGAGTGGTTCGCGGCGGCGGCCGACGACGACGACGTGCGCGCCCTCCGCGGCGAACCGCTCGGCGATCGCCGCCCCGATGCCCGTGCCGCCGCCGGTGACGACGACGACTTTTCCCGCCACACTGCTGCCTGCGTATCCCATGACTGTTCCTTTCCCGAGGGTGTGTGAGTGCATCTGTGCGTCCATATCGGTGCCGCTGCCGCCGCTAGGCGGGGAACCCGCTGCGTGCCGTGAAGCCGAAGTCGCTGACGAGAGCCGCCGCGTCGATGGGGCGGGCGAGCGGCGAGAGCAGATAGGCGACGGTGGATGCCACCTCCGCCGCGTTCTGCACGGGGTACCCGACGCCGACAAACCCGTCCGCGAGCTCGAGGTCGCCGCGGCTCATCGGGGTGTCGATGATCGAGGGGCAGATCGCGTTGATCCGCACCTCGGGATTCTCCACCGACGCGGAGCGCGCCAGCTGAACGACCGCGGCCTTCGAGGCGCAATACGGTGTCATGCCGCCGGCCGCGACCAGCGCCGAATCGCTGGCGACGAGCACGACCGCCGGGCGTGGGCGCTCTCGCAGCAACGGCAGCGTGTGGCGCAGCAGCAGGTACGAACCGCGCACGTTGACGGCGAAGACCTCGTCCCACTGCTGCGGCAGCGTGTCTTCGAGCCGCGTTCCGACCGGCCCGGAGATGCCGGCGCATCCGACCACGAGGTCGATGCCGCCGCAGCGCGCGACGGCCGCATCGACGGCGGTGGCGACCTGCTCGTCGTCGGTCACGTCCGCCGCGAAGGCGTGCGCATCGATCCCCCGCGCGCGGAGGTCATCGACGAGCGCCCGAGGCGCGGCGCGGTCCACCAGCGCGAGCGCGGCGCCCTCGTCACCCAGAGCTTCCGCGACGGCGCGGCCGACGCCGCCCGCAGCGCCGGTGATCAGCGCCGTGCGTCCCGCGATCTGCAGATCCATCGTTCGTCCTTCCGGGCATCGTCGCCCTCGCCGTCATCCTGCCGCGACCGCACCCGCCGGATGTCGCGGTCTGCGCCCCGGAAACACCCTTGTGCGCCGTCGGTCAACTGTGGCGCTCGTGCGCGGCGCACAATCTGTGCAGGGCGCGCCCGCGTCCGGTGCCGCGGACGCGGGCACACCCGGTCGAACCGACCTCGGCGAAGGAGCCATCACGATGTCCGACCAGCAGAATGCGCTGCGGCGCGGTGCCCTGGGGGTGGCGGGGATCGTGTTCCTCGTCCTCGCCGCCGTCGCGCCCCTCACCGGGATCGTCGTGGTGGCCTCGCTCGCGATCGCGCTCGGCAACGGTGGCGGCACCCCGGCATCGTTCTTCATCGTCGCTCTCGTGCTGCTCCTGTTCGCCGTCGGGTACGCGCAGATGTCGAAGCAGCTCGTCAACGCGGGCGGCTTCTACGCGTTCGTCGTGAAGGGCCTCGGCCGCACCGGGGGTCTCGTCGCGGGACTCATCGCGACGCTCGGCTACAACTTCTTCGTCGTCGGCACGATCGGCACGAGCGGCTTCTTCATGCAGACGATCATCGCCCAGCTCACCGGCCTCGACCTGCACTGGTACGTGTGGGGGCTGCTGTCGATCGCGTTGTGCTTCGTGATGGCGCGCACCGGGGTCGATTTCTCGTCGAAAGTCCTCGGCGTCTCGCTCGTGCTCGAGGTGGCGATCCTGATCGTGTTCGACGTGTCGGTGCTGGTGCAGACCGGGTTCGACGCGGCCGCGTTCAGCCCCGAGGCGGTCTTCTCGGGCTCGCTGCCGATCGGCTTGCTGCTCGCGGCGACCGGCTTCCTGGGGTTCGAGGCGACGGCGCTGTTCGGCGAAGAGGCGCGCAACCCGCTGAAGACGATCCCGCGCGCCACCTACACCTCGATCATCGCGATCGGACTGATCCTGGGCGTCACGAGCTGGGCCGTCGTGAGTGCGACGGGCGTCGCGAAGGCGCAGGACACCGCACTCGAGCACCTCGCCGACGGCGACCTCATCTTCTCGCTCGCACAGACCTACCTCGGCTCCGGGATGACCGTCGTCATGGAGATCCTGCTGCTGGTGAGCCTGTTCGCCGCGATGCTCGCCTTCCACAACTCCGCCACGCGCTACCTCTACGCCCTCGGCCGTGCCCGCGTCCTGCCGCACGCTCTGGCCCGGACCCGCGCCAACGGCTCCCCCGCGACCGCCGGTCTCGTCCAGGCCGCCTTCGCGGCGCTCGTCGCGGGAGCCTTCGCCGTTGCCGGGCTCTCCCCGATCGTCACTCTCGTGCCGGCCATGCTCGGCTTCGGCACCCTGTCGGTGCTCATCCTGCAGACCCTCGCGGCGATCTCGATCGTGGTGTGGTTCCGGCGCCGGCGCGACCCGCGCCTGTGGAGCACCCTCATCGCGCCCGGCATCGGCTTCCTCGGTCTGCTCGTCATCGTCGTGCTCGCGATCGTCAACTTCGACGTCGTCGCGGGATCGAGCGAACCGGCGATCCTCATGCTGCCGCTGCTGCTCGTCGTCGCCGTGATCGGCGGCATCGGCTACGGCGCCTATCTCAAGCGTCGCCGTCCCGCCGTGTACGACGCCCTCGCGACCGACCTGGAGAAGTTCAACGTGCACACCTCGCACGGCGACGAGCCGCGGCACATCCCCGAGCCGAGCGTCTGACCCCCCGGCATCCCCGACCCCACCCCCGCCGACCGTCCAGGAGAACCCCATGACCGTCAACCTGTCCGACACGTCCACCTGGCTGCCGCTCGACGGCCTCGCACCCGGCTTCGACGCTTCCAAGGCCGACACGACCGGCGACCTCGACGGCCGCACCTTCACGCTCGTCGACGACCGGGGCACGCGCATCGCGCACACCTTCTCGGCCGGAGCGGTCACGTGGGACTACCAGCCCGGGCCGTCCGACCCCACCGCAGCGGCCGCGCAGACCGATGCGTGCGAGGTCTTCCGCGTCGACGATGAGCTGTACTACGCGCAGTTCCACCACGACTACCTGCCGAACGAAGCCGTCTCGCTCATCCTCGACCTCCGCAGCGGCTACGCCCTCGCCGTTCTGAGCGTCCTCGGCGACAAGACGTCCGAGCACGTCGCCGTGCAGCACCTGTTCGGCGTCTCGCGCATCGAAGAGCTCGAGCAGCGCGGCGAGGCACCCGCCCCGACGAGCGAACTCATCGGGCGTCGCGTGCTCTGGGTCTACTCGAGCGAGCACGCCTACGAGCACGTCTACCTGTCGCCGCACTGGTACACCTGGCAGTGTCTCGCCGGCCCCGAGCAGGGTCTCGCCGACACCGACGAGAACACCGTCTGGCGCGTACGCCCCGGCATCTACGTCTTCACCTGGCGCGAAAAGGTGATCCCCTGCGGATCCGTGACGATCGCCGACCACCGCGACCAGCGTGCGCTGCGCTCGCACGGCGTGCTGTTCGGCGAGGGCGAGGATGCCACGGCGACGCCGACGCACTTCACGTTCGGCGCCCACGGACGCCTGCTGTCGAACACGGTGCACCCGGCCGAGTTCGACCCGTCGCGCGCGCTGGAGCGCTGAGCATGACCGACGCCGACATCGTCTTCGTCGGAGGCGTCGTGCGCACCGCCGACCGCGCGCGGCCGCTCGCCGAGGCGGTCGCCGTCGCGGACGGGCGCATCGTCGCCGTCGGCGACACGGACGACGTGCTCGCGGCCCACCACGGCGCGGGCACCGTGGTCCGCGACCTCGGCGGCGCGGCGCTGTATCCGGGCTTCGTCGACGTGCACAACCACCACGCGATCGCGGGGATCACCGATCTCTATGAGCTGTCGTTCGGCGCCGCACTCGGGCTGGAGGAGATCCTCCAGCGCGTGCGCGCGCACGCGGCAGGGCTGCCGGCGGATGCCTGGGTCACGGGCGGCTCCTGGGCGAGCACCCTCATGGACGAGCTGAACTCGTCCGCTGTGCGACGGCGGCTCGACGAGGCATCCGGCGGCCGGCCCGTCGTGCTCTCCGACGACAGCCATCACAACCGCTGGGCGAACTCGCGCGCGCTCGAGCTCGCCGGGATCTCCGGCGCGACGCTTCCCGCCGAGGGGGTGACGCTCCTCGACCCCGAGGACGGCGAGCCGACGGGCGTGCTGCTCGAAGCCGCGGGCATCCCGGTCGCGCACGCGCAGGCGCGCGAGGGCGCGCTCACTGCCGACCAGCACCGCCGCGCGAGCGCGCGGGGTGTCGAGCTGCTGAACGGGTTCGGCGTGACCGCCTTCCAAGATGCGGCCGTCTCGGCCGAGATCCTGGCCGCGCTGCAGGGGCTCGACGACGACGGCGAGCTCGACGCGTGGGTCGTGTCGAGCCTGACGATCAACGATGAGATCTTCGGGTTCGATCCCGTCGGGCAGCCGCTCGTCGAGCTCGGCGAGCGGTTCCGCACGACGCATCACCGCCCCGACTTCGTCAAGATCTTCCTCGACGGCGTCCCGCCCGCGCGAACGGCGCTGTTCCTCGATCCGTACGTTCCCGACGAGGCGCACGGCGCGCACTTCCACGGCGCGACGACGATGACCGGTGACGAGCTGTACACATGGCTGCGTGCCGTCGCCGAGCGGGGACTCGGCGCGAAGGTGCACTGCACGGGCGACGGATCGGCGCGGCTGCTGCTCGACACCGTCGAGCGGCTGCGGGGCGAGGGGTTCACCGACGCCCGGTTCCAGATCGCGCACGGCCAGTTCCTCGCGAGCGAGGACATCCCCCGCCTCGCGCAGCTCGGCGTCGCCGCCGACATCTCGCCCTTCATCTGGTTCCCCGGGGTCATCCCGCAGGCCCTCGCCGACACGCTCGGCGACGATCGTGCCGAGCACTCCCAGCCCAACCGCGCGATCATCGACACCGGCGGGCTCGTCGCGGGCGGGTCGGACTGGCCGGTCAGCGAGTCGCCGAACCCACTCGAGGGAATGCAGGGCCTCGTCACGCGCGCCGATCCGCTGCGCCGCGCCCCGGGCACCCTGTGGCTCGACCAGGCGATCACCGCGGAAGAGGCGCTCGAGGCGTTCACCGTGAACGCGGCGCGGGCGATGGGGCTGGATGCCGAGACCGGCAGCATCGCCGTCGGCAAGTCCGCGGATTTCGTCGTCCTCGATCGTGACGTGATCGCGGGCGCGGCCGACGAGATCATCGACGGTCGGGTCCTCGAGACGTGGTTCGCCGGCCGCGTCGTCTACCGCGCGGGCGTCGACTGACGCGAGCGCACACACAGAAGGCGGGTCGCCGTGGCGGCCCGCCTTCTGTCGCGATCAGATGCCGACGACGAGGTAGCCGCCGTCGACGGGCAGCACCGCGCCGGTGACGAACGCCGCGCTATCCGACGCCAAGAAGGCGACGGCCTCGCCCACCTCGCGCGGGTCGCCGTAGCGACCGAGCGGCGTGCGCGAGAGGAGCCGCTCGTGGATGCGCGCGTCATTCTTGAGCGCTTCCAGCAGCGGCGTGTCGATCCAGCCCGGCGCGACGCAGTTGACGCGGATGCCGTCTGCGGCATACACCTCGGCGAGCGACTTCGTCAGTTGGACGATCCCGCCCTTGGCTGACGAGTACGCGGCGATCTCGCCACCCCCGAACGTCGCGTACATCGACGCGACGGTGACGACGGAACCGTGCGACCGCGCCAGGAGCGGCCGAGCGAGCTGGATGCCCCGGTACACGGCGAGCAGCTGGATCTGCACCACACGCTGGAAGGAGTCCCACTCCAGTTCCCGCTCGCCCAGGCTGATGCCCGCCGCGGGGACGAACACGTCGAGCCGCTCGAGACCGGCGAACAGGGCCGTCATCGCCGCGTCGTCGGTGACATCGAGCTCGCTCACCGTGATCCGGAGCCCGGGCGGGAACGTCGCGTGCTCCGCGCCGAGCCCCACGGCGTGCACGACCGCGCCCAGCTCTGCGAGCACGACCGCGACAGCGGCGCCGATCCCCGACGTGCCGCCGGTGACGACCGCGACGGCGCCGGCGTAGAGATCCGGGCGGAAGGCACCCCGCCGGGGACTCATCGAGGCACTCACCGAGCCGCTCACGCCGATGCCGACACGCCGAGATCCTCGAGCAGGAAGCGGGCACCCTGCTCACCGATGAGCACCGCGGGGGCGTTGGTATTGCCAGTCGTGATGCGCGGCATGATCGATGCGTCGACGACCCGAAGGCCTTCGACACCGTGCACCCGCAGACGCGGGTCGACGACCGCGGCATCGTCGACCCCCATCCGGCAGGTGCCGACCTGGTGGTGGTAGGTGATGGCGGTGCGGCGGACGTAGTCCTCGAGGTCGTCGTCACCGACGGCGGGGCCGGGGTAGACCTCCCTCGCGCCCCATTCCTCGGCGAGCGCGGGGCGGCTGCCGATGGCGCGGCACTGGCGCACCGAGGCGACCAGCGAGCGCACGTCCTCGGGGTCGGCGAGGGCCTGCAGATCGATCTGCACGGGGTCGTCGAGCCCCGGCCCGGACAGCGTCACGGCGCCCCGGCTGCGCGGCGACACGATGCCCGCCATCAGCGAGAAGCCGTCTTCCGACAGCGGCTCGAGGACCTCGCCGTACATGGGGACCGAGAAGTTGATCGGCTGGGTGTCGGGCACCTCGAGGCTCGGCAGCGACTTCCAGAACAGGTGGGTCTGCGTCACCGAGACGCCCGAGACGGGGGCGCCCACCGGCTTCACGCTCGTCGTGAAGATCACGGGCGAGAGCAGGTGGTCGTGCAGGTGGCGACCCACATCCGGTGCGTCGCGGACGACGTCGATCCCGAGCGCGTCGAGATCGGCCGCCGGGCCGATGCCCGACCGCAGCAGAATCGCCGGGGAATCCAACGCCCCCGCGCTCAGCACGACGACATCGGCGCGTGCCTCGAGGTCGGCGCCCCCCTGGCGGTAGCGGATGCCCACCGCGCGGCCGTTCTCGACGATCACCGAGTGCACGTGGCATCCGGTCTCGATGTCCAGCCGGTCGCGCACGGGCTTCAGGTACTCGGTCCAGGTGTTCGCCCGGCGTCCCTCGCGCAGGGTGATCTGCTGCTGCGAGATGCCGTCGAGGTGGTCGCCGTTGTAGTCGGCGTTGTGCTCGAGCCCCTCTTCGACGCCCGCATCGATGATCGACTGCTGGATCGGCGCGAGCGCGTAGTCGTCGGTGACGGGCAGGATGCCACTTCCGCCGTGCAGAGCGGATTCGCCGCCCGAGAACGCCTCGATGTCACGGTAGACCGGCAGGACGTCCTCCCATGCCCACCCCTCATTGCCGAGCGATGCCCAGTGATCGAAGTCCTGCGGAGCGCAGCGCACCCAGATCATCGCGTTGAGCGCATGCGACCCTCCCAGCACCTTGCCGCGCGGCAGGTGCAGGCGGCGATTCGCGGCGTGCTCCTGCGGCACGGTGCGGTAGTCCCAGTCGTCCGGGCTGTGCCACAGCTCGCCCATGCGCATGGGGTCGTGGATCGCGGGGTTCGTGTCTTCGCCGCCCGCTTCGAAGAGGGTGACCGACACCCCGGCATCCACCAATCGCCTCGCGACGACGCAGCCCGCCGAACCGGCCCCGACGACGATCGCGCTCGTCACCTCTCAGGCCTTTCGGCCCGGCAGGCTGACGACCTGCGGGACGGCGACGGACTTGAGGCCCTCGACACCGAACTCGAGGCCATAGCCCGAGCCCTTCACACCGCCGAACGGGACGAGGGGGTGCAGGCCCCCGTGCGAGTTGACCCAGACGGTGCCCGACTGCATGCGCGTCGCGTGCGCCGCGGCCTCGGCCGGATCGCTCGACCACACCGAGGCGCCGAGGCCCACGTCGGCCGCGTTGGCGCGGGCGAAGGCGTCGTTGACGTCGGTGTAGCGGATGACGGGGAGGACCGGCCCGAACTGCTCCTCGTCGACGAGGGCGATGCCGTCGGTCACGTCGGCGACGATCGTCGCGCGATAGAAGAGCTCGCCGAGTTCGGGGGCGGCTTCTCCACCGGTGACGACGCGACCGCCGTGCGCCTTGGCATCCTCGACGAGGCCCGCGATGATGTCGAACTGGTCTTTGTTCTGCACCGGGCCGAGCACGTTCTGCTCGTCCAGGCCCGGGCCCATGGGCGTCTGCGCGGCGATCTCGGCGAGCGCGTCGACGACCTCGTCGTAGACCGAGTCGTGCACGTAGAGCCGCTTCAAGGCGGCGCAGGTCTGCCCCGTGTTGATGAAGGCGCCCCAGAAGAGGTCCTGCGCGATCTGCGTCACATCCGTGTTCGGCAGCACGATGCCCGCGTCGTTGCCGCCGAGCTCGAGCGTCAGGCGGGCGAGATTGCCGGCGGATGCCTCGATGATCTTGCGACCGGTCTCGGTCGACCCGGTGAACATGACCTTCGCGACATCCGCGTGCCCGGCGAGGCGCCCGCCGATCGCACCCGGGCCGGTGATCGGGATGAGCACATCGGCGGGGAGCACATCGTTCATCACCGACACCATCGCGAGGACGCTCAGCGGGGTGTTGCTCGACGGCTTGATGACGACGGTGTTGCCCATGCGCAGCGCCGGGCCGATCTGCCAGATCGAGATCATGAGCGGCCAGTTCCACGGGCTGATCGCCCCGACGACACCGGCCGCCTTGTAGACGAGCTCGGCGTGCAGGTTCTCGTCGTCGACGAGCACCTGGGGATCGAGCACGGTCGCCGCGTTCGTGCGCAGCCATGCCGAGCAGGCACCCACTTCGAAGCGCGCGTTGGGGCCGTTGAGGGGCTTGCCCTGCTCGCGCGAGAGCAGGCGCGCGAGCGTCTCGGCGTTCGCGTCGATCGCGTCGGCGGCGGCCACCAGAAGTGCCGAGCGCTCCTCGTGCCCGAGCGCCTCCCAGGCAGGCTGCGCCGCCTTGGCGCGCGCGACGGCGGCATCCAGCTCTTCGGCCGTCTGCACGGGCACGCGGCCGATCGGCTCGCGCGTGGCGGCGTCGAGGATCTCGCGGCCGGAGCCTTCCGGCGCCTGGATCCGCGCCAGCAGCGCGGTCTCGTCGAGAACGGTCAGAGAGTCGGACATCGGTGTCTCCTTCGTGGATCCGGGCGCGGCAACGCGGCGCGGTGCCTTCATTGTGCGCGCCGGGCGGCCGGCGGGCTTGCCTCGGTGCGCGGACGGCTTGCCGATGCGCGAAGAGATGCGCGAGCGGTTGCCATGGAGTCGCCGCCGAGGCGCCGTCACGGGGTCGCCGCCAGTGCGCCGTCACCGGGGCATCGTCACCGGGGCGGTCAGAGGTCGGCGGCGCAGCGGAAGCCGATGTGCGACATGCCGGTGTCGTCGCTCTGCGCCGAGCGCGCCGCCGGGCGGAAGCGCAGGCAGTAGTCCGGCGAGCAGAGGAACGACCCGCCCTTGAGCACTCGTCGAGCCGGCGCGACGGCGGCGGCGCCGAGCAGGTGCGGGCGGTCACCGGGATCCAGACCGCTGATGCGGCCGCCCGGCACGTGACGGGAGGTATAGAGCGAGCTCGTCCACTCCCATACATTGCCGATCGTGTCGAGGAGCCCGTAGCCGTTCGCGGGATACGACCCGACGGGCGAGGTGCCGCCCACGCCGCGGTTGTCGTAGGGGAAGCGCCCGAGCCACGTGTTCGCCATCGGTCCGTCGGCGGGGAACGGCTCCTCACCCCAGGCGTACGGCGCGTCGCGCCCCCCGCCGCGCGCGGCGTACTCGAACTCCGCCTCCGTGGGCAGGCGCCTGCCGGCCCATTCCGCGTAGGCCACGGCGTCGGGGTAGGCCACCATCACCACGGGATGCCGGTCGAGACCCTCGAGCCCCGAACCCGCACCCTGGGGGTGCGCCCATGACGCCCCCGGCTGCCAGCGCCACCACTGCCGCCAGTCGCCGAGGTCGGCCGGTCCTGCCGTCGGGGTGAAGACCATCGCACCCGGCATCCGCTCGTCGTCGCTCAACTGCGGGAAGTCCCGCGGGTCGAGGGGCCGCTCGGCGATCGTCACATACCCCGTCTCGTGCACGAACCGCGCGAACTGCGCGTTGGTGACGGGGTGACGCTCGAGTCGGAAGTCGGCCACCTCGCGCTCGTGCACCGGCCCTTCGTCGGGGTAGAAGTCTCGCGAGCCCATCGCGAAGACGCCGCCCGGGATGTCGACGAGTTCGGTCGGGTTCACCAAGGGCTCCAGTGCACCACGACGAGGATCGCCCCCGCGGCGCTCAGCACCACGGCGGCGGCGGCGGTCACGGTGACCAGGGTTCCGCCGGTCAGCAATCGCGACTCGTGGATGAGTCCGTGATGAGCGCGTCGGTAGCGCACGGTCGCCGTCAGCCATCCCGCAAGCGCGGCCAGGAGACCTGCGGCACCCAGCACCGCAGCCCATCCGTGGAAGACCTCCAGCAGGTAGCGGATGCAGAGAGCGGATGCCATGACGAGCGCGAGACACGTGCGTCGCCATGCGAGGAGCGTCCGCTCGGCCTGCAGCCCTTCGTCGAAGGGCTCATCCTCGGACGTCATGGCACGAGGAACCCGATGACGATGAGCGCCATCCCGACCATGACGCCGACGGCGATCACAGGCCCGATGGCCAGCGCGGGGAGCGCGCGGTTCGCCCGCAATGATCGCTCGGTGCGCTGCCACGACACCCAGGCATAGCCTGCGGCGAGGATCGCGAGCACGACGAACACGAGCGCCGCAGCGAAGCGCAGCCCCGGCGCGATCGGCAGGTGCAGCGCCTCGAGCGCGATGCCGACCGCGAGAAGCGCGAGCGACGTGCGGATCCAGGCGAGGAACGTGCGCTCGTTGGCGAGGCTGAAGCGGGGGTCGGGCTCGTCGCCGACGCCGTACACCGAGCGGGGAAAGCGCCTGTCGGACACGCGGTCTCACCCTTTCGCTTCGGCAGGATGGAGTTCAGTCTCCACCTGGTGATGCAGAGAGAGTACCACCCTGGAGATTCGCGGCATCGAGGCTGCGGGTGTACTCTCGATCCGTGGGTAAGGGTCTCCTTACCTAATCTGGGCTTCTTGCCTCCTCTCTCCGGACATTCCCGTGCTCGCCACCTTCCTGATCGGCCTCCGCGAAGGCCTCGAAGCCGCTCTCGTCGTCGGCATCCTCATCGCCTACCTCACCCGCGTGGGTCGTCGCGACGTGCTGCCCCGCCTCTGGGCGGGCATCGGCCTCGCCGTCGCCCTCGCGGTCGGCATCGGCGCGATCCTCACCTTCGGGGCCTACGAGCTCACGTCCCAGGCGCAAGAGCTGATCGGCGGGTTGCTGTCGCTGCTCGCGGTCGCGATGGTGACCTGGATGATCTTCTGGATGCAGAAGACCGCGCGCACCCTCAAACGCTCGCTCGAAGGTGGCCTCGATCGCGCCCTCGCTCAGGGCGGGTTGTGGGCCATCGTCGCGATCGGCTTCGTCTCGGTGGCGCGCGAGGGCATCGAGACCACGCTGCTGCTGTGGTCGATGACCCAGACGTTCGGAACGAAACCCGAGGTGCTGATCGGCGCCTTGCTCGGCCTCGCTGCCGCGGTCATGCTCGGCTGGTTGCTCGCGCGCGGCATGGTGCGCGTCGATCTGCCGGTGTTCTTCGCCTGGACGGGCGCGTTCCTGGTCATCGTCGCGGCGGGCGTGCTCGCGTATGCGATCCACGACCTGCAGGAAGCCGGCGTCCTCCCCGGCCCCTTCACCACGGCGGCGCCCATCGACCCGGGCACCGGGAGCGTGGCGACCGGATGGTCGGCATTCCCCTTCGGCTGGGCCTTCGACGTGTCGGGCGCGATCCCGCCCACGTCACCCCTCGCCGCGATCCTGCAGGCGACCGTCGGCTTCATGCCGCAGATGACATGGCTGCAGGTCATCGCCTGGGCGCTCTACGTCGCGATCGTCGGCACGTTCTTCGTCCGCGGCCTGCGTCGCCGGCCGACGGCCCAGAAAGCACCGACCGCGAACACCGAGATGGTGGATGCCCAGGCATCCATTCCTCCGGCGGCATCCGCCGCAGCACCCACACCCACTCCCCCGGGAACCCTCCCGACAGCACCTCCCGCACAAACCCAAGGAGCACGATGATCCGCCCCCGAACTCTGGCCGCCGCAGCCACCGTCGGCCTCACCGCACTCGTCCTTGCCGGCTGTGTCGCGAAGTCTGACGTGGCCGCCGCAGGCGCGCTGACCGTCACCTCGACCGATACCTCGTGCGACGTGTCGACCGCCACCGCCACGAGCGGAACCCTCGCCTTCGACGTCACGAACTCGAGCTCGAACGTGAGCGAGTTCTACCTGCTCGCCGAAGACGGGCTGCGCATCGTCGGCGAGGTCGAGAACATCGCGCCGGGCGCGTCGCGCACGCTCACGGTCGTCGCCCAGCCCGGTGAGTACTTCACGCTCTGCAAGCCCGGCATGGTCGGCGAGGGCGTCGGCAAGGCATCCTTCTCGGTCGCGGGCGAGCAGGTCGCCGCCACGGGCGACGACGCCGCGCAGAAGCAGCAGGCGGTCGACCTCTACGCCGCGTTCGTCAAGGATCAGGTCGAGCAGCTCGTGCCCGCCGTCGACGCGCTGGTCGCGGCCTACGAGTCGGGCGACGACGCGAAGGCGAAGGAGCTCTTCCCGACGACGCGCGCCTACTACGAACGCATCGAACCCGTCGCCGAATCGCTCGGCGACCTCGACCCGCGCATCGACTTCCGCGAAGTGGATGCCGTGGCCGAAGGCCTCGACTGGACAGGGTTCCACCGCGTCGAGAAGGACCTCTGGGTCCCCGCGCAGGGCGCGCTCAACGCCGACGGCGAGACCTCGGCCTACCAGGATTGGGCGCCGTCGACCCCCGCGGAGCGCGCCGCGTTCGGCGATCAGCTGATCGCCGATGTGGCCGAGCTCAACGACTACGTGCACTCGGACGACTTCACGAAGGCGTTGGATGCACAGGGCATCGCGGGCATCTCGAACGGCGCGATCGGCCTGCTCGACGAGGTCGCCACCGGCAAGATCTCGGGCGAGGAAGACTGGTGGTCGGGCACCGACCTGTGGGACTTCGCCGCCAACGTCGAGGGCTCGAAGATGGCGTTCTCGCTCGTCGAAGGCTTCGCGACGGCGTCCGGCGAGAAGGGTGCGGCCCTCGCGACGAAGATCCAGAGCGGATACGACGAGCTCGACGCCGCGCTCGCGACGTACGGCTCACTGAACGCCGGGTTCGTGAACTACAGCGCGCTCACCGAGGCCGACAAGCGCCAGCTCACCGACCTCATCAACGCGCTCGCCGAGCCGCTTTCCCAGCTGACATCCACCATCCTGGAGTGATGACGAACCACGACGACCCCTCGACAAGCTCGGGGACCGGACCGGGCTCGGGGACCGGGGCAGGCTCGGGGACCGGACCGGGCTCGGGGACCGGGGCAGGCTCGGGCTCGGGGGCCGGGGCGGGGGCCGGCCCGGTCGCTGAGCTTGTCGAAGCGTCGCGCCCCGCACCCAGCCTCAGCCGGCGCGGCCTGCTCGGGCTCGCCGCCGGCATCGGCGCGGCCGGGCTGG
>JASCPF010000067.1 GCA_029959325.1 Microbacteriaceae bacterium PS02068 | reverse complement strand
GATGAAACCCGGTCTGAACGCCGAAACCCGCGCAGATTCGGTCGGGTTTCGGCGTGCAGACCGGGTCTCACCGCTCAGCGGAGTGGCGGGGCGGAACGGCAGAGGCGGGCGCGGGGCGCGTCAGTCGAGGAACAGGGCGCGCAGGCGCCGGGTCGTGAAGAGCACGCCCACGGCGATCATGACGACGTAGTAGACGACGTGTCCCCACATCGCGGGGCTCAGGATGCCCGTGGTGAGGCCCCGCACGAGTTCGACGCCGTGCCAGAGCGGGAACGCCTGGATCACCCCCTGCACCCAGCCGGGGTAGGCCGTGATCGGGAACAGCGTCGCTGAGAAGAGGAACATCGGCAGCAGCACGAGGTTGATCCAGTCCATCTGCTGGAACGTCTTCATGTAGCTCGTGATCGCCATGCCCAGGCTCGCGAACCCGAACGCGATCAGCACGACGGCGGGCAGGGCGAGCAGGGCCGTCCACGCCAGGTTCAGGCCCAGCACCTGCATCACGATCATGAAGCCGGTCGCGTAGACGAGCCCGCGCAGCAGCGCGTAGAGGATCTCGCCGAGGGCGACATCGAGCGGGCCGAGCGACGTCGCGAGCATCCCCTCATAGAGGCGGCCGTAGTTCATCCGGAAGAACACGTTCCAGGTCGAGTCGTAGATCGCCCCGTTCATCGCCGAGACGGCCAGCAGCGCCGGCGCGATGTAGGCCGCGTACGGCACGGACTGGCCACCGAACGAGACGTCGCCGATCAGCGCGCCCAGCCCGAGCCCCATCGACGCGAGATAGAGCACCGGCTCGAAGAACCCCGAGACGACGACCGGCAGGTTGCCCGACCGCGCGCTCAGCACCCCGCGCTGCACGACCGCCTGCGGGTTGCCGGCCCACAGCGACCGCACGCCCCTGCGGCGCACCGCCCGCTCGGTATCCGCCGTGCGCGGGTTCGGTCCCTGAGTCGGGTCGGGTCCCTGAGTCGGGTCCGGTCCCTGAGTCGGGTCTGGTCCCTGAGCCGGGTCCGGTCCCTGAGCTTGTCGAAGGGTCATCGCGCGAGCCTCCGCGAGAACACCCGACGCGCGATCAGGTACGACCCGATCGTCAGCACGAGCAGGTACCCGAGATGGACGGCGAGCAGCCACGGCTCGATCGGCTTTCCGTAGGATGCCGCGCGGCCGAGCTCTGACGCGTGCCACAGCGGCGAGATCCACCCGATCCACTGCAGGGCGATCGGCAGATTCGTCAGCGGGTAGAACGTTCCCGAGAACAGGAACATCGGCATGAAGACGAACCGTTGCACCATCGCGAACTGGCCCGAGTCGTTCTCGAGCGATGCCGCGTATGCCATGAGCGGCAACCCGAACGACAGCGCCGCGAGCACGCCGATCGGCATGAGCAGCCACCCGGTCGCGATCAGCGGCAGGGCCTGGAAGACCACCAGCACCGCGAAGTACACGACGACCACGATCACGATCCGCACGAGGGCGGCGACCACGACACCCGTCACGATCTGCGGCGACGAGATCGGCGAGGCGTTCGGCCCGAAGTACAGGCGACGCCATTTGAACCCGGCCATGACCGGGTAGGAGAACTCCTCCGACGCCGTCGAGATGCCGGCCGTCATGAGCAGTGCGGGGGCGACGAACACCAGGTAGCTCACCGCGATGTCGCCGTCTTGCACGGGCGCGGCGATCAGCGCCGCCAGCCCCGCCCCGAGGCCCAGCAGGTAGAGCAGCGGCTGCCCGAGCGCGCCCGCGACGATCGTCCATTTGTAGGCGCCCATCGTGCGCACGACGTGCTCGGCCATGTACCACGCGCCGTTTCGGCGCGGCCGGGCCCCCCAGGCGAGCGCCTCAGCGCGCGCGGCGTCGACCGACGGATCGGCGAAGATCGGCGGCATCCCCACTCCTCTCGCCTCCCGCGCGCCGTCCGGTCCCTGAGCCTGTCGAAGGGTCATTCGACCAGCGACCGTCCGGTGAGGCGCAGGAACACGTCTTCGAGGCTCGATCGGCGCACGAGACTCGTGAGCGGCTCGAGCCCGAGTGCGCGCACCTGCTCGAGCGAGGCCTCACCGTCGGCGGTGTAGACCAGGATGCGGTCGGGCAGCACCTCGACCCGGTCCCCTACCACCTGCAGCTGCGGCGCGACCTGCTCGTTGCGATCGCTGCCGAAACGCACCTCAAGCACCTCTCGACTCGAGTGTTCGCGAATGAGGGATGCCGGGGTGCCCTGCGCCATGATGCGCCCCTTGTCGACCACGATCAGGCGGTCGCACAGCTGCTCGGCCTCGTCCATGTAGTGGGTCGTGAGCACGAGTGTCGTGCCGCGCTCTTTGAGACGGAACAGCCGATCCCACAGCACGTGGCGCGCTTGCGGATCGAGACCGGTCGTCGGCTCGTCGAGAAGCAGGATGCGCGGGTCGTTGATGAGCCCGCGCGCGATCGTCAGCCGCCGCTTCATGCCGCCCGAGAGCGCCTCGACCTTGCTCTTCGCCTTGTCTTCGAGCTGCGCGAAAGCAAGCAGCTCGTCGGCCTTCTGCGCGCACACCCGGCCGGGCAGCCCGAAGTAGCGCCCATACATATAGAGGTTCTCGCGCGCATTCAGCTCGCCGTCGAGATTGTCCTGCTGGGGCACGACGCCCAGGCGCGAGCGGATCTCGGGCCCGTAGTGATCGGGGTCGAGCCCGAGGATCTCGAGCTCGCCGCTCGTGCGCGTCGATACCGCGCCGATCATCTTCATGGTCGTCGATTTGCCGGCGCCGTTCGGCCCGAGCAGACCGAACGACTCACCCGGTGCGACCTCGAAGTCGAGACCCGCGACCGCGGCGAATTCGGGCGACGCCTTGACCTTGTAGGTCTTGACGAGTCCCTTCGCGCGGATGACGGGAGTGCTGGTGGCGGGAGCAGACACAGCTACACGGTAGCCCGGGCTTGCGACACGCGCGCAGGTCAGAGATCAGTCGGGCTCTGCCGCCCGCTCGAGGAACGTCAGCTGCGAGCCGTCTTCGATGATCAGCTCGCCCAGGGCGGCGTTGAACGGGCCGCCGTACGGGGCGGAGATGTGCGCGGCGAAGGCATCCTCATCGGCGTACTCCTCGAAGACGAAGAAGCGGTCGCCGTCGCCCCGGACGCGATAGGCATCGAAACGGGCGTTGCCCGGCTCGGTGCGGACCTGCGCGACCAGGCCCTGCAAGAGGGTCTCGACCTCGTCGGCCCGTCCGGGCCGTGCGGTGAACTCCGCGTACAGCGTGACAGCCATCGCTGATTCCCTTCGTGTCAGAAGTGTCAGAAGTGTCAGAAAGTGTGGGTCCTGCAAAGTGGAGTGCGCCGCGCGGGGTCGTGATCCCAGGCCCCGCGCGGCGCGCGGAGTCAGCCCTCGGCTGCCCCCGTCATGATCGCCACAGCGTCGGTCATCGAGTGCGACTGCGGCGTGATCGTCGCCGCGCGCTTCCCGAGGCGCTGGATGTGGATCCGGTCGGCGACCTGGAACACGTGCGGCATGTTGTGCGAGATGAGGATCACCGGAACGCCCTGCTCGCGCAGCCGCTCGATGAGCTCGAGCACCATGGCCGACTCGCGGACGCCCAGGGCGGCCGTCGGCTCGTCGAGGATGACGACCTTCGACCCGAACGCGGCGGCGCGGGCGACGGCGACAGCCTGACGCTGGCCTCCCGAGAGGTTCTCGACGGGCACCGTGACATCCTGCAGCGTCGAGATGCCGAGCCGCTGCACCTCGGCACGGGCATCCTTGCGCATGCCCGATGAATCGAGCACGCGGAAGACCGAGCCGAGGATGCCGCTCTTGCGCCGCTCTCGCCCGAGGAACAGGTTCGAGGCGACATCGAGGGCGGGCGAAACAGCGAGGTTCTGATACACCGTCTCGATGCCGGCGGCGCGGGCATCCTGCGGCCGCTTGAAGTGCACCTCGTGGCCGTCGAGCAGCAGCTGACCCTCGTCGGGGATGTACGCCCCGGTGAGGCACTTGATCAGGGTCGACTTGCCGGCGCCGTTGTCGCCGATGACGGCCAGCACTTCGCCGGGGTACAGCTGCAGGCTGACGCCGTCGAGCCCCACCACCCGCCCGAAGGTCTTGACGAGGCGCTTCGCCTCGAGCACGGGCACGCGGGTGCCGCCGGCGGCAGGCGCGGCCGAGGTGTCTGCGATGGTCATTTGCGAACCTTCCTGATCCACTGGTCGATGGAGACCGCGACGATGACGAGGATGCCGATCGCGAGTGTCTGGTAGAGACCGTCGACGCCCGCGAGGAACAGGCCGTTGCGGAAGATGCCGACGATGACGGCACCCAGCAGCGACCCCCAGATGATGCCGCGGCCACCGAACAGCGACGTGCCGCCGATGACCACCGCGGTGATCGAGTCGAGGTTCAGGTCGGTTCCGGCGTTGGGGCTCGCGGCGCCCGACCGGCCGATCTGGATCCACGCGGCGACCGCGAGCACGGCGCCTGCGGCGACGTAGACGCTCATCAGCACCTTGCTCGTCGAGATGCCGGCCAGGCGCGCAGACTCCGCGTCGTCACCGACGGCGTAGACGTGCCGACCCCAAGCCGTGCGCCCGAGGATGAAGGCCACGAGCAGGTAGAGCAGGAGCATGACGATCACGCCGACCGTCAGCCGCACCTCACCGATCGGGATGGCGGTGGCAGTCCAGGTGAGCAGGTCGGGCATCTCCGCCTTGCGCACCGTCTGGCCCCCGCTGTACAGCAGCGTCAGCGCGATGAAGATGTTGAACGTTCCCAGCGTCGCGATGAACGGGGGCAGCTTGACGCGCGTCACCAGGAAGCCGTTCAGCGCGCCCGCGGCGAGCGCGGCGACGAGTCCGAGCAGCAGTGCCACAGCGGCGGGCAGCCCGTTCTCGGCGGCGGTCTTGGCCATCACCATCGAGGCCAGGATCATCGCGGCGCCTACCGACAGGTCGATGCCCGCCGTCAGGATGATGAGGGTCTGCGCGATCGCGACGGTGCCGACCACCGAGACCTGGTCGAGGACCAGCGACAGGTTGGCGGGAGCGAAGAAGCGCGGGTTGATCGCGCCGAACACGATGATCGACAGCACGAGCACGACGGCCGGGCTGATGGCGGGATAGCGGTGCAGGATGCCGCGGACGCGATCGAGCGGGGTGCGCCGATCGAGGAACTCGGCGGCGAGGTCGAGGGTACTGGTGGGTGGGGCGGTGGCCGTCATGGGGATCACTCCATGTGTCTGAGTCGGAAAGAAGGAGGTCGGGTGGGGCGGAAGGCCGCCCCACCCGAGGGGAGTGTTACTTGGTTCCCCAGCAGCTGTCGGCACCCTTGGTGGTGTCGATCGAATCGACGCCCGCGACGGGGGTGTCGGTCACGAGCGAGACACCCGTGTTGAAGAAGTCGAGGCCTTCGGAGACCTTGGGCTTCTCACCGGTCTTGACGAGCTTCGTGATCGCCTCGACGCCGAGCTGCGCCATCTTCACCGGGTACTGCTGGCTGGTGGCGTCGATGATGCCGTCCTTCACCTGCTGCACGCCCGCACACCCGCCGTCGACCGAGACGATGAGGACGCTCTTCGGGTCCTTACCTGCGGCTTCGAGTGCCTGGTAGGCGCCGTAGGCGGCCGGCTCGTTGATCGTGTAGACGACGTTGATGTCGGGGTTCTTCGCGAGGAGGTTCTCCATCGCGGTACGGCCGCCGTCTTCGGCACCCTGCGACGCCTCGTTGCCGACGATCGTGTACGAGCCGCCCTTGCCGCCCGCGTATTTCCCGCTCGCTGCCTCGTCGCCGTTGACCTTCGCGTCGTTCAGATCGATGCCCATGCCGTCGAGGAAGCCCTGGTCGCGGCTGTAGTCGACCGTGACGACCTTGTCGTCGAACAGGTCGATGAGGCCGATCACGGCGTTGCCGCCGTCGAGCGTGCCGGCCGTCCACTTGCCGATGTCCTGACCGGCGAGGAAGTTGTCGGTCGCGAAGGTGATGTCGACGGCGTCGGCCGGATCGGGAACGGTGTCGAGCGCGATGACGTAGAGTCCGGCGTCGCGTGCCTTGGCGATCGCGTCGAGCACAGCGGGGCCGTTGGGGGTGATCAGGATGCCTTTGTCGCCCTTCGAGATCGCGGCCTCGATCGCCTGGATCTGCGTGTCTTCGTCACCGTCTTCTTTGCCGGCGGCGACGGTGAGCGACACGCCGTCCTTCTCGGCAGCGGCCTTCGCTCCGTCTTCCATGGCGATGAAGAACGGGTTCGAGTTCGTCTTGACGATCAGCGAGACGCCGATCTTGTCGTCTGCCCCTCCCGAGGCTCCGCCACCGGTGCCGGACGATGAGCATCCGCTCAGGCCGAGCGCGGTGATGCCGGCGACGGCAACGACGCCGAGAGCGGCACGTCTCGTCCACATGATCTTCTTCATTGAATGTCCTCTCGTGAACGATGTCGAGGATGACATCGTTGTCAATGGTCGTTTGTACTCGACTAAGCGGATAGAGTCAAGGAGTAGATACACCGCCGAGATCAGATTGTGACATCGATGTCAGTTCCCGCCGCCGCTTCTCACCGCCGCCCGCGGGCCACCATGAAGGACGTCGCCGCGTTGGCGCGGGTCGGCACCAAGACAGTGTCGCGCGTCATCAACTTCGAGCCCAACGTGGCCGCCCCGACGGCCGAGCGAGTCTGGGATGCCGTGCGCGCGCTCGACTACCACGTCGACCTCCAGGCGGGCAGCCTGCGCCGCGCCAGCGGGCGCACACACACCCTGGGTCTGCTCATCAGCAGCGTCGACAACCCTTTCGCAGCGGCGATCAACCGCGCGGTGGAAGACGCCGCGCTCCCCCGCGAGGTCGCAGTGTTCGCCTCGAGCTTGGACGACGACGCGGAGCGCGAAGACGCCGCGGTGCGCGCATTCATGCGCCGCCGCGTCGATGGGCTCATCCTCACCACGATGTCGCGCAACACCGGCTATCTGCTGTCGACGATCGAACGCGGCACCCCGATCGTGTTCGTCGATCGCGAGCCTGCCGGCATCGACGCGGACATCGTCACCAGCGACAACCGGGCAGGAGCTGCGCGCGCCGCGCGGCACCTGCTCGAGCACGGGCATCGTCGCATCGTCGCTCTCACCGACCGCCTCGAGATCCAGACCGCCCGAGAACGCCGCGACGGCTTCTTGGCCGAGGTCGACCGCGCAGGCGCCGCGTCGGAGGGGATTGTCGTGAGCGGCCTGCACGATCCCGCTGACACGGAACGGGCACTGCACGAGCTGCTGACGTCCGACGATCCGCCGACCGCGGTGTTCAGCGCGCAGAACCTCATCACGGTGGGCGCGATCCGCGCGATCCGCGCGCTGGGACTACAGCACCGCATCGCCCTCGTGGGTTTCGACGACATGCCCTTGTTCGACCTCGTCGAGCCGGGTGTCACGGTCATCCGGCAAGACCCGCAGCAGATCGGAGCCCGTGCGGCCGATCGCGTGTTCGCGCGCATCGACGGCGACACCGGCCCCGCGCAACGACTCATCCTGCCCACCGAACTCGTCGAACGCGGCTCGGGCGAGATCGTCGCCCCGTCGAGCTGAACCCGCGCTGAACCCGCGCTGACGCGGTGCCCCTGCGCAGACAATGTATTCCGCTCCCCATGTGACATCGATGTCAGATTTTGGATGACGGGTCTTGCATTGTCCGCTGGACAGTCTCTAACATCGCCGTCAATACCCGACTGACATCGATGTCAGTCGTTCGCGCGACGAAGGGCGATCACGATGGACATCACTCGAAGCCTGCACCGGGCCCTCACCCTGCTGACGGCCGCGGCGCTGAGCGCTGCGGCACTGGTCGCCGTGCAGGCGGCCTCTCCTGCGGCCGCCGCCGACTCGACCGACACCGATCCCGCGCAGCAGCAGTACCGGCCGCTCGTCCATTTCACGCCCGAGAAGAACTGGATGAACGACCCCAACGGCATGGTGTACGTCGACGGCACGTACCACCTGTTCTTCCAGCACAACCCGCAGGGAACGCGGTGGGGCAACATGAGCTGGGGTCACGCGACCTCGACCGATCTGCTCACCTGGCACGAGCAGCCCCTCGCGATCCCGCAGAGCTTCGACGCCGAGGGCGACGCGACGGAGGACATCTTCTCGGGCTCGATCGTCTATGACGAGAACAACACGTCCGGCCTCGCGGCGCCCGGCCAGCCCGGCCCTCTCGTCGCCGTCTACACCTCGGCGTATACCGCGAAGGATGCCCGATTCCCCGGCATCCAGGCCCAATCGCTCGCCTACAGCGTCGATCAGGGTCAGACCTGGACGAAGTACGCCGGCAACCCGATCGTGAACCGCAACTCGCAGAACTTCCGCGACCCGAAGGTGTTCCGCTATGACGGCCCGGCGGGCTCGTACTGGGTCATGGCGACCGTCGAGGCGACCGAGCACCGCGTGCTGCTCTATCGCAGCGACAACCTCACCGATTGGACCTACCTGTCGGATTTCGGCCCTGCGAACTCGGTCGGCGGCGTCTGGGAATGCCCTGATCTCTTCTCGCTGCCCGTTGACGGAGACCCGAACAACCGCAAGTGGGTGCTGGTCGTCAACCTCAACCCGGGCGGTGTCGCCGGCGGCAGCGGTGGGCAGTACTTCGTCGGCAACTTCGACGGAACGACCTTCACGAGCGAGTCGACCGTGACGGCGAACTCGCTGCCTGCCGGCGACACCTTCGCCGACTTCGAGAACGGCTACGGCGGCTGGACGCCCCACAACGAGCCCGGCAACTGGAAGAACGGGCCGTTTGCGGATGCCCCGGCCGCAGGCACCCTGCCGAACCAGAATGCGGTCGGCGGCTACGCCGGCTCGCACCTCGTGAACGGCTTCTCCGACGGCGACTGGCCGGTGGGCACCCTGGACTCGCCGACCTTCACGGTCGACCAGCCGTTCATCAACCTGCTGGTCGGCGGCGGCAACCACCCGCACGTGGCGGGCACGCAGCTCTCGAATGATCCGCCGGCCGGGCGCATGCTCTTCGACTTCGAGTTGCCCGACGGGCAGACCCTGGCCGACTCGGGCTGGACCGTCACGGGTGACTTCGCCACCGACCCGGCCCGCAACCCCTCGACCGCCGGCGGCGACTACTACCTGGGCGCCAAGCGGATCAACACCTGGGAGGGCGGGCCGAAGGGCGACGACAACCAGGGCGAGATGACCTCACCGGCCTTCACGATCGACGGCGACCACGTCTCCTTCCTGATCGGGGGCGGGAAGCGCACCGACGGCTCACTCGAGGCAGAGCTTCTCGTCGACGGTCAGGTCGTGCGCACGCAGACAGGCCCCGAGGCGGGCCAGCTGAACTGGCGCAGCTGGGACGTGTCCGACCTGCGCGGCCGCACGGCGCAGGTCCGCATCGTCGATCACGCGACGGGCGGCTGGGGGCACCTCACCTTCGATCATGTCGTCATCGGCGACACCGCCGCCTCGCCCCGCTCGGACGAGACCTCGGTGAACTTGGTCGTCGACGGGCAGGTCGTCCGCAGCGCGACGGGTGCGAACAGCGAGAACCTCGACTGGGCGAGCTGGAACGTGCGCGATCTCATCGGCAAGCAGGCGCGCATCGAGGTGGTCGACAACAACCGCTTCGGCTGGGGCCACATCCTGCTCGACCAGGTCATGTTCGCGCAGGAGCCCGCCGGCACCCGACTCGAGGGCTATGACTGGCTCGACTGGGGGCGCGACTACTACGCCGGCGTCTCGTACTCGGGAGCCCCGACGAACGGCCGCATCATGCAGGCCTGGATGAACAACTGGGACTACGCGCAGGACATCCCCACCTCGACCTGGCGAAGCTCGATGGCCCTGCCCCGCGAGGTGACGCTCGTCAGCACCCCGAAGGGCCCGCGGCTCTCGCAGCGACCCGTCGCCCAGGTGCAGGATCAGCGCAACCTCGCCGACGTGCAGACGCGCTCGGGGGTGACCCTCACCGGTGAGACCAGTCTCGACGGCCTGCGGGCGAGCACCGCCCGCGTTGATGTGACGCTGCGGCCGTCGCAGAGCGGCCGGTCGGGCATCACGGTGTTCGGTGACGCCACGAGCGGCACGCGCATCGGCTACGACAGCGACACCGGACGCGTCTTCATCGACCGCACCGCGTCGGGGCAGACCGGCTTCAACGCCTCGTTCCCGAGCATCGACGACGCCCCGGTGACACTGAACGCCGACGGCACACTCACGCTCGAGCTCTACCTCGACCGCGCCTCGGTGGAGCTGTTCACCGCCGACGGGCTCACCACGATCACCGATCAGGTCTTCCCCCACGAGGGCGCCCACACGATCACGGCGTGGGCGGAGGGCGACACCAGTGGCACCGCGCGGCTCGAGAGCATCACGGTCACGCCGCTGCACGCGACGATGTGGAAGCCCGCTGACACGACGCCGCCCGTCATCACGCCGACCGTGACCGGCACCGCCGGCGCAGGCAGCTGGTACACGTCCGACGTCGCCGTGGCGTGGTCGGTCACCGACGGCGAGTCGACGGTGACCCGAGAGGGATGCCAGGACACGACCGTCACCACCGACACCACCGGCATCACGCTGCCGTGCCGAGCGACCAGCGGCGGCGGCACCGCCGAGCGCGAGGTCATCATCGCACGCGATGCCACGGCCCCCGCCGTCTCGCTTCAGGGCGGGCCGGCCGATGGCGGGTCGTACCCCGCCACGGGGGTCCCGGCGGCACCGACCTGCGTGGCCTCCGACGCGACGAGCGGGCTCTCGGGCCCCTGCGCCGTGACCGGCTACGGCTCCACTGCGGGAACGCACACCGTGACCGCGCGGGCAGTGGATGCCGCAGGCAACGCGGCATCCGTCTCCCGCACCTACACCGTGCTGGCGGCGCCGGTGCCGAACCGTGCCGATCTCTCGGTGGCGGTGTCGGGCGTTCCGGCGGTGTGGACCGCGGGCCAGCGCGCGACGCTGACGGTGACGGTCACCAACAGCGGGCCGCGCGCGTCGTCGACCACACTCGCGTCGCTCACGGTCGGGCCGGGGCTGACGATCGTCTCGGCGCCGGGGGCGAAGGTCTGGCTCGGTGCGCAGATGTCGTCGTGGACCGAGACCAGCGTCGCCTCGGGTGAGACACGCACGTATCGTGTCGTCGTGGCCGCGTCGCGCGCACCGGGTCAGCGACTGCTGATCGGGTCGGTCTTCGGGGGCATTCCCGACCCGCGCCTGTCGAACAACATCGACACCCAGCGCGTCTGGGTACGCTGACGGCACCCGGCGGGCCAGAATTGGTCACGGGAAAGGACACACGCCATGACGCTCGACCCCCACCCCCCAGTGCTCGTCGTCGGGGAGGCACTGATGGACATCACGGCCTCGCCGGGAGGCACCACGGAGATCCCCGGCGGGGGGCCCGCGAACGTCGCGCTGGGCCTCGCCCGCCGCGGCGTCGAGGTGGCGTTGCTGACGAACCTGGGGCGCGACTCGCGCGGGCTCGAGATCGCGACGCACCTCGAAGAATCGGGCGTCGCCGTTCTGCCCGAGTCGTTCCACGACCTCGCCACTTCGACGGCGCGGGCGACGTTGGATGCCACGGGCGCGGCCAGCTACCAGTTCGACATCACGTGGCAGCTGCCCGACGAGATCACCCTCGCGGTACCGCCGGTGATCCACACCGGGTCGCTGGGGGCCTTCCTCGAGCCGGGGGCCGACGACGTCGAAGCACTGCTCGCCGCGCACCCGGATGCCATCGTGACGTTCGACCCGAACATCCGCGCCGCACTCGTGGGGTCGCCCGAGGCCGCCCGCACGCGATTCGAACAGATCGCGCGCCGGGCCGCCGTGGTGAAGTTGAGCGACGAAGACGCCGAGTACCTCTACCCCGGCGCGACACTCGCGAGCGTGATCGACGAGATCCTGGCGCTCGGTCCGCGACTCGTGGCGATCACGCGCGGCGGCGAGGGAGCGACGCTCGCGACGGCCACCGATCGGGTCGAGGTCGCCGCCCCGCGGGTCACGGTGGTCGACACGATCGGCGCGGGCGACACGTTCATGGCATCCCTGCTCACCGAGCCGGCGGTGCGGGCGGCCGCCGCTGAGCTGTCGGCCGCCGACCTCGCAGAGATCGGACAGCGCGCCGTGATCGCCGCGGCGATCACGGTCTCACGCGCCGGCGCCGACCTGCCCTGGGCCGACGAACTCGACGACTGACACCACCCGCCGGCGCCAGCCGTCGGTTCGCACAGGGGGAAAGACGCGAGAAGATAGAGGCACCCGAAACTCCGAGGAAGATCCCGATGTCCTCTCCCACTGCCTCTCGCCGCCCCGCTCGATCGCGTAAGAAGGACGACGGCCCGCGCGCGAGCCTGCGCCAGCTGCTGCCGTTCGTCTTCGAGCACACCGGGGTCCTCATCGTCGTCGCGGTGCTCAGCGTCTTCGCCGCCGCCGCGACGCTCGCCCAGCCGCTCGTCGTCGGCCAGGTGATCGAACGCGTGCAGACGGGGGATGCGCTCGGCTCGCTCGTGTGGCTGCTCGCCGCCCTCGTCGTGGTGGGGTCGATCGTCAGCGGCATCCAGCACTTCCTGCTGCAGCGCACGGGCACGGCGGTCGTCTACTCGAGTCGGCGCCGGCTGATCGCCCAGCTGCTGCACCTGCCCGTGCAGGAATACGACGCGCGCCGCACCGGCGACCTCGTCTCGCGCGTCGGCACCGACACGACCCTGCTCTACGCCGTGCTCACGCAGGGCCTCGCCGATTCGATCGGCAACGCACTGATCTTCGTGGGCGCCGTCATCGCGATGCTCGTGATCGACCCCGTGCTGTTGCTGCTCATCCTCGTGGTCGTCGGGGCCTCGGTGGCCGTCGTCGGCGCGCTGAGCGGACGCATCCGCCGCGCGACGACCGTGCAGCAAGAGCGGGTCGGCGCGCTCGCGTCGGGGGTCGAGCGGGCGATCGGTTCGATCCGCACCATCCGCGCCGCCGGCGCCGCCCGCCGCGAGCAGGCGGACATCGAAGACACGGCGCGCGGCGCCTACGACGCGGGCGTGCAGGTCGCGAAGGCATCCGCCTTCATCGTGCCGATCGCGGGCATCGCACTGCAGCTGTCGCTGCTGGTCGTGCTCGGCGTCGGCGGGTTCCGCGTGGCATCCGGCGCGCTCACCATCGCCCAGCTCGTCACGTTCGTGATGTTCCTGTTCTTCCTGGTGCAGCCGCTCGGGTCGTTCTTCGGCGCGATCACCTCGGTGAACCAGGCGCTCGGCGCGCTCGGCCGCATTCAAGAGGTGCTCGACCTGCCGACAGAGACGGCACGCGACGCCGAGGTCGCGGCATCGGTCGTGCGCGCCGACACCGGAACCGTGGGCGACGAGACCGCGATCGAGTTCCGGAACGTCCACTTCGGCTATCCCGAGGACGTCGTCGCCGCGCGCCGCCGCAGCGAGACCGAGGCCGCGGCCCTGCTGGCCGAAGTGCACGCGGATGCCACGGTCGAGGTCGCCGCCCCCGCGGCGGGCGACCGCGCGGGCGTGCTGCGCGGAGTGTCGTTCCGGGTACCGCGCGGGGCGCGGGTGGCGCTCGTCGGTCCGTCGGGCGCGGGCAAGTCGACGACGCTCGCGCTGATCGAGCGGTTCTACGACCCGGCGGCAGGCTCGATCCTGCTCGACGGCGTCGACGTGCGCACGATCGATCGCGCGCGCCTGCGCGCCCAGCTCGGCTATGTCGAACAGGATGCCCCGACGCTCGCCGGCACGATCGGCGACAACCTGCGACTGGCGACCCCCGAGGCATCCGATGCCGCCTGCGAGCAGGTACTGCGGGCGGTGAACCTCGACGAGGTGCTCGAGCGCTCACCCCTGGGGCTTGACGCACCCGTCGGCGAAGCCGGCGTCATGCTGTCGGGCGGTGAGCGCCAGCGCCTCGCGATCGCGCGTGCGCTGCTGGCCGCTCCCCCGATCCTGCTGCTCGACGAGTCGACCTCGTCGCTCGACGGCCTCAACGAGCAGCGGATGCGCGAGGCGATCGATGCCGTGGCCGCCGGGCGCACGCTCGTCGTGATCGCGCACCGCCTGTCGACCGTCGTCGACAGCGACCTCATCATCGTGCTCGACCACGGCGAGGTCGTCGGTCAGGGCACGCACGCCGAGCTCGTCGAGTCGGTGCCGCTGTACCGCGAGCTCGCGCGCCACCAGCTGCTCGTCTGAGCCGAATCGGTCCCCGAGCCTGTCGAGGGGTCTCTCCGACCATGCGGCGACCCTTCGACAAGCTCAGGGACCGGTGAGGCAGCCAGGGACCGGTAAGGGGACCCAGGGACCGGTAAGGGGACCAGGGGCGCCCAACCGGTCGTTGAGCGAGCGCAGCGAGTCGAAACGCGCGCGCGGCTCAGGCCTGCTGCGCGAGCTTCAGGCGGTAGCGCAGGGCGGCGAGCTCGGCGTAGAGCGGGGCCGGAACCTTGCCGTCGAAGGTGGCGTAGAAGCCCTCGGTCAGGTCGGTCTCCTGCAGCCACAGCGCGGGGTCGACCTCGAAGAGGGCATCCAGGTCCTCGCTCGGCACGTGGATGCCGTCGAGGTTCAGATCCTCCGTCAGCGGCAGGCGCCCGATCGGGCTGTCGACCGCGGCGACGTCGCCCTCGATGCGGCGAATGATCCAGTCGATCACGCGCGAGTTGTCGCCGAATCCGGGCCAGAGGAACCGTCCGTCCGAGCCCTTGCGGAACCAGTTCACCTGGAAGATCCGCGGCGCGCGGTCGAACCGCAGCTGCTGGCCGACCTTCAGCCAGTGGCCGAAGTAGTCGGCCATGTTGTAGCCGCAGAACGGCAGCATCGCGAACGGGTCACGGCGCAGCTCGCCGACGGTGCCCTCGGCCGCGGCGGTGCGCTCGGACGAGATGTTCGAGCCCAGGAACACGCCGTGCGTCCAGTCGGTCGCCTCGACCACGAGCGGCACGTTGGTCGCGCGGCGACCGCCGAACAGGATGCCATCGAGCGGCACGCCCTCGGGGGTGTCCCAGTCGGGCGCGATCTGCGGGCACTGGGCCGCCGCGACGGTGAAGCGCGAGTTGGGGTGCGCGGCCGGGCGACCGGATGCCGGGGTCCACGCGTTGCCCTCCCAGTCGGTCAGCTCGGCGGGGATCTCGTCGGTGAGACCCTCCCACCAGACGTCGCCGTCGGGGCGCAGCGCCACGTTCGTGAAGATCGTGTTGCCCCAGAGCGTCTCGACGGCCGTCACGTTGGTCGACTCGCCGGTGCCGGGCGCGACGCCGAAGAAGCCGGCCTCGGGGTTGATGGCCCAGAGTCGCCCGTCGTCGCCGGGCCGCAGCCACGCGATGTCGTCGCCGAGGGTCTCGACGCGCCAGCCCGGGATGGTCGGCCGCAGCATCGCGAGGTTCGTCTTGCCGCAGGCCGACGGGAACGCCGCGGCGAGGTGGTACGCCTTGCCGGCGGGTGAGATCACGCGGATCAGCAGCATGTGCTCGGCGAGCCAGCCTTCGTCGCGGCCGATGACCGACGCGATGCGCAGGGCGAAGCACTTCTTCGCGAGGATCGCGTTTCCGCCGTAGCCCGAGCCGTACGACCAGACTTCGAGGGTCTCGGGGAAGTGCACGATGTACTTCTCGTCGTTGCAGGGCCACGCGGCATCCTGCTCGCCGGGTGCCAGCGGCGCGCCGACCGAGTGCACCGTCTTGACCCAGGGCTTGCCGTCGGCGATCTGCGCGACGACATCGTTGCCGACGCGAGTCATGATGCCGATCGAGGTCACGGCGTAGGCCGAGTCGGTGACCTGCACGCCGATGTGCGAGAGGGGGCCGCCGACGGCGCCCATCGAGAACGGCACGACGTACATCGTGCGGCCGCGCATCGAGCCCTCGAAGAGCGGGGTGATGGTGGCGCGGATCTTGTTCGGGGCGATCCAGTTGTTGGTGGGACCGGCATCCTCTTCGCGCTCGGAGGCGATGAACGTGCGCGCCTCGGTACGGGCGACATCGCTCGGGTGCGAGCGGGCGAGGTACGAGCCGGGGCGCCACTCGGGGTTCAGCTTGATGAGCTTGCCCTCGCTGACCTGTTCGCGCAGCAGCGCCTCGTTCTCGGCACGCGAGCCGTCGACCCAGTGGATTCGATCGGGCTGCGTCAGCGCCGCGATCTCGTCCACCCACGCGAACAGCGCGTCCAGGCCCTCGCCGGCCGCCGTCGGCCGCGCACCGAAGGAGCGGTAGCCCGACGTACCGGCGGCGACGAACGGTGCGGGGGCAGTGCGGGTGAACAGGTCGGCAATGGCCATGTCAGCTCCTTCGGATGGGGGACCGGGGTGGTCTTTTCCCACTGTGCGACCTTTTCCGTCACGTTTGCGGCTCCCGAGAACATCAAGAACCTGGATTCTTTCGCTAACATCAAGGAATGGCCGCCTCCCCGCTCGAACTGTCCACCCTGGGTCACCGCATCCGCCATCACCGCGTCGCCCAGGGGTACACGCTCGACGAGCTCGGCGCGATCGTCGGCGTCGCAGGCAGCCAGCTGAGTCTCATCGAGAACGGCAAACGCGAGCCGAAGCTGTCGCTGCTGCAGGCCGTCGCGCACGCGACCGGTACGGACGTCACCGACCTGCTCTCCCCCGAGCCGCCGAACCACCGGGCGGCGATCGAGCTCGACCTCGAGCGCGCGCAGGGCTCTCCCGTGTTCCGACGCCTGGGCATCCCTCCCGTGCGCGTGTCGAAGACGATGACCGATGAGACGATCGAGGCCGTGCTGGGCCTGCATCGAGAGCTGCAGCGCCGCGAGCGCGAGGCGATCGCCACCCCCGAAGAGGCGCGACGCGCCAACACCGAGCTGCGCCTGATGATGCGTGCGAAGAACAACCACCTGCCCGAGATCGAGCAGCTCGCCGAGCAGCAGCTCAAGGCCGCGGGCCACACCGGCGGCGCGCTCACCCACCGCAGCGTCAGCATCATGGCCGAGCAGCTCGGGTTCGAGCTGATCTACGTCGACGATCTGCCGCACTCGGCGCGATCGGTCACCGACCTCGAGAACGGGCGCGTGTACCTGCCGCCGGCCTCGATCCCCGGCGGCCATGGCTTGCGCTCGATGGCCCTGCAGGCGATGGCCCACCGCCTGCTCGGCCACACGCCGCCCACCGACTACGCCGACTTCCTGCAGCAGCGGCTCGAGATCAACTACTTCGCGGCGTGCTGCCTCATGCCCGAGACGGCCTCGGTCGCCTTCCTCGCGCAGGCGAAGCGGGACCGCAACCTCGCCGTGGAGGACTTCCGCGATGCGTTCGGCGTGACGCACGAAGCCGCCGCGATGCGCCTCACGAACCTGCTGACGCAGCACTTCGGCATCCCGCTGCATTTCCTGCGCGTCGACGGATCGGGCGCCATCACGCGCGTTTACGAGAACGATGAGCTCCCGCTGCCGATGGATGTCACGGGCTCGGTCGAGGGGCAGATCGTCTGCCGCGAGTTCGCGGCGCGCTCGGCGTTCGCGCAGCAGAACCGCACCGTCGAGCACTATCAGTACACCGACACTCCGGCCGGGACGTTCTGGTGCTCGAGCCAGACCGGTAAGACGAACGACGGCGAGTTCTCGATCACGGTCGGCGTGCCGTTCGACGACGCGCGCTGGTTCCGCGGCCGCGAGACCCAGAAGCGCGCCACCTCGACGTGCCCCGACGAGTCGTGCTGCCGGCGGCCGAATGCCGAGTTGACGCACCGCTGGGAAGGCAAGGCCTGGCCCAGCGCCCGCGTGCACATGCAGATGTTCTCGCCACTGCCGCGCGGCGCCTTCCCCGGGGTCGACGACGGCGAGGTCTACGCCTTCCTCGATCGTCACGCGCAGGGGTGAGATGGAGGCCGCGGGGTGGCGCAGTCGGTGCTCCGGCAGGTCGACAGCCAGGGCAGACATCGTCACCATGGGTAGTTCTCCCCATCGAGCGTCTGGGTGGGGTGGCTTAGGGTCGGGGCAGGAGGTGTCGCCGTGGGCATGATGTTGCCGAACGAGTTGGTGTGGGTGATGGAGAAGCTCGGCTTCGA
>JASCPF010000066.1 GCA_029959325.1 Microbacteriaceae bacterium PS02068 | reverse complement strand
GCGCAGCGGCGGGCGCGGCGCGGCCGGCGCGGCCGGCGCGGCCGGTTACTTCTTCTTGTCGGCGGCGCGGCGCTGGGCGCGGTTCTGCGGAGCGGAATCGGCGGATGCCGGGGCATCCGTCCGCTGTCCGAACGCGCCACGGGGCGCTTCGGCCGCGGGAGCGGCGGGCTGTGCGGCGGCCTGGCGGAGCTTGCTCGTGGCGGCCTGCTGCACCTGACCGCGGTCGTTGCGCACCTCGACGTCGCCGCCCTCGCCGGGCGCGGTGTACTGCAGCTTCTGCGCCTCGACGGGCGGGGCCTGCAGACCCTTGGCCTCGACCTGGCCGTCGCCCTGCTGGCGCACTTCGACGTCGAGGTTGTAGAGGAAGCCGACCGACTCCTCCTTGATCTGGCCCATCATCGCCTGGAACATCTGGTAGCCCTCGCGCTGATACTCGATCAGCGGGTCGCGCTGGGCCATCGCACGCAGGCCGATGCCGTCCTTGAGGTAGTCCATCTCATAGAGGTGGTCACGCCAGCGGCGGTCGAGCACCTGCAGCACGACGCGCCGCTCGAGCTCGCGTGTCGCGGGCGCCCCGAGCGCCTCTTCGCGGGCGGCGTAGGCGATCTTCGCGTCGGACAGGATCTCGCGCTTGAGCACCTCGGCGGTCACACGGCCCTTGCTGCCGCTCTCGGCGACGACCTCGTCGATCGTCACGCTCACGGGGTAAAGGGTCTTCAGCTCGGTCCAGAGTGCGTCGAAGTCCCAGCTCTCGGTGTGGCCCTCGCCGGTGTGGTCGTCGATGACGGCGCTGATGGCGTCTTCGATGAAGTGCTCGACACGTCCGGAAAGGTCATCGCCCTCGAGCATGTGCCGGCGGTCGGCGTAGATCGCCTCGCGTTGGCGGTTGAGCACGTCGTCGTACTTGAGCACGTTCTTGCGGATCTCGGCGTTGCGCCCCTCGACCTGGCTCTGCGCGCTCTTGATCGCGCGCGAGACCATCGTCGACTCGATCGCGACGTCGTCGGGGAAGTTCGCGCGGGCGAGGATCGCCTCGGCGGCCCCCGACTGGAACAGGCGCATCAGGTCGTCGGTCAGCGACAGGTAGAAGCGGCTCTCGCCGGGGTCGCCCTGACGGCCCGAGCGTCCGCGCAGCTGGTTGTCGATACGGCGCGACTCGTGGCGCTCGGTGCCGAGCACGTACAGGCCACCGGCCTCGACGACCTTCGTCGCCTCTTCGGCGACCTTCTCGCGCTGGGCGGTGTACGCGGCATCCCATGCTGCCTCGTAGTCGTCGGGCGTCTCGACCGGATCGAGGCCCTTCGCCTTGAGCTCTTGCACGGCGAGGAACTCGGCGTTGCCGCCGAGCATGATGTCGGTGCCTCGACCGGCCATGTTCGTGGCCACCGTGACGGCGCCGTACCGTCCCGCGCGGGCGACGATCTCGGCCTCGCGCGCGTGGTTCTTCGCGTTCAGAACCTCGTGCTTGATGCCCTTCTTCGCGAGCAGGCGCGAGAGATACTCGCTCTTCTCGACGCTCACCGTGCCCACGAGCACCGGCTGGCCCGTCTCGTGGCGGCGGGCGATGTCTTCGACGACCTGGGCGAACTTCGCCGGCTCGTTCTTGTAGACGAGGTCGGGCTGGTCCTTGCGGATCATCGGCTTGTTCGTCGGGATCGGCACCACGCCGAGCTTGTACGTCGACATGAACTCGGCCGCCTCGGTCTCGGCGGTACCGGTCATGCCGGCGAGCTTGTCGTAGAGGCGGAAGTAGTTCTGCAGCGTGACGGTGGCGAGCGTCTGGTTCTCGGCCTTGACCGGCACCCCCTCCTTGGCCTCGATGGCCTGATGGATGCCTTCGTTGTAACGACGCCCGACGAGGATGCGGCCGGTGTGCTCGTCGACGATCATGACCTCGTCGTTCATGACGACGTAGTCGGTGTCGCGCTTGAAGAGGGCCAGCGCCTTGATCGAGTTGTTCAGGAACGAGATGAGCGGGGTGTTCGCCGACTCGTACAGGTTGTCGATGCCGAGGTAGTCCTCGACCTTCTCGATGCCGGGTTCGAGCACGCCGATCGTGCGCTTCTTCTCGTCGACCTCGTAGTCCTCGCCGGCCTCGAGCGTCTTCGCGATCTTGGCGAACTCGACGAACCAGCGGTTCGCCTCGCCCGACGACGGTCCCGAGATGATGAGGGGCGTGCGCGCCTCGTCGATGAGGATGGAGTCGACCTCGTCGACGATCGCGAAGAAGTGGCCTCGCTGGACGAGGTCCTGCTTCTGCCAGGCCATGTTGTCGCGCAGGTAGTCGAACCCGAACTCGTTGTTCGTGCCGTAGGTGATGTCGGCGGCGTACTGCTCGCGGCGCACCTCGGGCGTCTGCCCCGCGATGATCGTGCCGGTCGTCATGCCGAGGGCACGGTAGACGCGGCCCATCAGCTCGGACTGGTACGACGCGAGGAAGTCGTTCACCGTGATGACGTGCACGCCCTCGCCGGCGATCGCGTTGAGATACACGGCGAAGGTCGCGGTCAGGGTCTTGCCCTCACCGGTCTTCATCTCGGCGATGTTGCCGAGGTGCAGCGCGGCACCGCCCATGATCTGCACGTCGTAGGGGCGCTGGCCGAGTGTGCGCTGGGCTGCCTCGCGGACGGCGGCGAACGCCTCGGGCATGAGCTTGTCGAGCGACTCGCCGGCCGCGTAGCGTGCGCGCAGCTCGGCGGTCTCTCCCCGCAACTCCTCGTCGGTGAGCTGGGCGTAGTCCTCTTCGAGGGCGTTCACAGCCTTGACGACCTGCTGCAGGCGCCGGAGGATTCGGCCTTCGCCGGCGCGGAGCAGTTTCTCGAGGGGGTTGGCCACGGAGGATCTCCATCTTTCACGCGTGAGTGACGATCGATGTCACGGGCGCCGCGCACGGGAGCACGGCATACCCGCCCATGTTACCTGGCTGTGATGTTCGTTATCTGCGTGGGATGTTCGTTGTCTGCGTGGGATGTTCGTTGTCTGCGTGGGATGCCTCGGCCTTCCGCTCACCGCCGCGACTCACCCCCGCCCTTGAATCGCCGCCGCGACTCACCCCCGCCCTTGAATCACCTGTGCACCGCCGCACGCCCGCCGCGGCCCGATCTGCGCCGCCTAGGATCGAGCCATGGCCGGATTCTGGGGCACACGCAAGAAGGAGCGCGAGCAGCTCGCCGCGCAAGACGCGGAGTTCGGTCGCAAGGCCGACGCGGCGCTCGTGACCGCCGACGAACGACTGCGGATCTCGACCGACGAGCTGACCTTCGCCGAGATCGAGCTGGGCCGCGACGCGACCCGCGAGCTGCGCGATGCACTCGAATCCGTGCGGACGCACCTCGGCGAGGCGTTCCAGCTCAACCAGCTGAACCACGACGAGATCCCCGACACGCCCGAAGAGGCGCGCACCCGCAACGCGCGCATCATCCAGCTGTGCGATTGGGCCGAAGACCTTCTCGACGATCGGCTGCAGGCGCTCGCCGAGCCGGTCGCGCGGGCACGTCGTGCTCCCGAGATCATCGAGGGCATTCTCGCCCAGGTGGCGCGCGACGACGCACGCATCCCGAAGATCGAATCGGCGCTGACGCGGCTGTCGAACCGCTATTCCCCCGAAGCCCTGCGCAAGATCTCGGGCAACACGCGTGAAGCGGCGCAGCTGCTCGAGTTCGCGAGGCACAGCGCCGAGATCTCCACCGCGCGGCGGGAGGGGGGGCAGCGCGAGCACGCGAACCTCGCCCTCGAGACCGCGATCGAAGCGGGCCGCCGCGCGACCACCCTGCTCGACGCGGTCGACACGTTCGAGGTCGAGGCGCTGCGCGCCGAGTCGACCCTCGCCGCGATCATCGAAGACTCACGCGACGACCTCGCCGCGGCCCGCGACCTGCGGAACGTCCCCGCCGTCGCCGCGGCGATGACCGCCCTCGAGCAGGAGCTCGACTCCCTCACACCCGCCGACGCGAAGCCCGATCCGTTCGCGGAGCTCACGCGCCTGCGCGCGGCGAACGGCGCATTGGATGCCATCGTCATCAAGACGCGCGAACGCGCAGCCCGCCCCGTGCCCTCCGAGTCGCAGGTGCGGCACACCATCGACGACGCCGACCACCAGCTGGGCGTCGCCCGGAGCGTGATCTCGGGCCACCGCGGCTGGATCGGCGCCGACGCGCGCACGCGCCTGGCCGAGGCCGAGCGGCTGCGCCTCGACCTGTCGACGCTCGGCGGATCGATCGACGAGGACGACCGCGAGAAGGCCCTGGCCGACGCGCGGCGGTGCGGCCAGCTGGCATCCGAGGCCCTTCAGCTCGCGCAGCGCGACATCGATTCGTCGCGCCCGAACGACGGCGGCTGGGGCGGCGGCCCCGGCTACGGCGGCGGAGGGCGCAGGGGCGGCGGGGGCGACCTCGCCAATGGCATCCTGGGCGGCCTCGTCATCGGCTCGATCCTCGACGGCATCTTCGACTGACGACGGTCCCCGAGCTTGTCGAGGGGTCGACCCTTCGACAAGCTCAGGGACCGGGGTACAAGCTCAGGGACCGGGGCGCACGCTCGGGGACCGGGGTCCGGGGTCAGGGGTCAGGGACCGGGGTACAAGCTCAGGGACCGGGGTCCGGGGTCAGGGACATCCCCGAATCATCCCTGAGGATGAAGTGGCGGCGCCTCGACCTCCCGTAGGTTCGAGACACAGTCCTGCACCAACGGAGGCCCCCACATGCTCGTCTGGCGTCGCTGGATCTTCCCGATCCTCATGCTCATCGTCTGCGGGGCGGTCGCCGCCGCGCTCGTCAAACTCGCGTTCTTCCCCGATCAGGCGGATGCCGCGGCGCAGGTTCCCGGCGGCACCGTGAGCGCTCCTGTCGTCGCCGTGACGACGGGAGACATCACCGATCAGCTGGCGATCGACGGCACGATCGCGCGCGACGAGGCGATCACCGTGCGCTCGCAGGTCGAGGGCGTGATCACGAAGGTCGCCGTGGCCCAGGGCCAGGCGGTGACGGCCGGTCAGGTGCTCTTCACGGTGAAGCAGACCGAGCCCGTCAAGAACATCGACGTCGTCGCCCCCGAGGCGGGCGACCTGAAGACCTTCGAACTCGTGAAGGGTCAGGCCGTGTCGCTCGGCGCGGACGTCGCGACGATCATCCCGGCGCGCTACCACGTGGTCGGCACGGTCGACCCGGTGCTGCTCTACCGTCTCGTGGGCGCGCCGACCGATGCGGCGGTCACGATCCAGGGTGGCCCCGCCCCGTTCACCTGCACGGGGCTGGCCGTGCAGGTCGCCGAAGACGGCACGACGAGCGTCGTGTGCGCTGTCCCCGGCGACCAGCGGGTGTTCGCGGGGTTGAAGGCGAGCCTCTCGGTGAATGTCGGCTCGGCGACCGGGGCCCTCGTCATCCCGGTCACGGCGGTGAAGGGCGGGTCGGGCACCGGCGAGGTGTGGATCGACGACGGCTCGGGCGCCGCCCCCGAGAAGCGCACCGTCTCGCTCGGCGTCACGGACGGCACGATGGTCCAGGTGACGGAGGGCCTCGCCGAAGGCGACAGCATCCGCGAGTTCGTCCCGGGCACCACGACCGGCACCGAACCGCAGTGCTACGACGACGGTGCCGGCGGGCAGTACTGCGAAGGCCCCGGGGCGAACTGGTGAGCCTCGTCGCACTGCAGGGGGTGACCCGACACGTCATCCTGCCCGACGACACCCGCCTCGACATTCTGCGGGGCATCGACCTGGAGGTCGCGGCCGGCGACCACGTCGCGATCGTGGGCCGCAGCGGATCGGGCAAGTCGACGCTGCTGAACATCCTGGGCATGCTCGATCTGCCCTCGTCGGGGCAGGTCTCGTTCCGCGGCATTCCGGTGCAGAAGACGCGCCGCGGCCGGCTCGACCGTCTGCGCGGCCGCGAGGTGGGCTTCGTGTTCCAGCAGTTCAACCTGCTCCCCGGGCGCAGCGCGGTCGACAACGTCGCCATGCCGCTCGGCTATGCGCGCGGGCGGCAGTTCTGGTCACGCCGCCGCCTGGCCGAAGAGATGCTCGACCGTGTCGGCCTCGGCCACCGCCTCGAGTCGCCGCCCGAGCAGCTCTCGGGCGGCGAGCAGCAGCGCGTCGCGATCGCGCGCGCTCTGGTGCGTCGGCCCGCGCTGATCCTCGCCGACGAGCCGACCGGCGCACTCGACATCGAGACGGGCGCCGCGGTGATGTCCCTGCTCGACGAGGTCGCCTCTGAGACCGACGCGGCCCTGGTCACGATCACGCACGATCTCCACGTCGCCGCGCGCGCCCGTCGGCACTACCGGCTGGACAACGGCGTGCTGGCGGATGTCGAGCTGGATGCCGCGTCGCGCGAGACCGCACTCGGAGCCCTGACGGCGACCGGCACCGGGCCCACCCGCCGAGGCGGCGCGGCACAGATCGGCCCGGCATGAGCGGCTTCGTCGGGGCGCTGAGCGAGGCGTGGGCCGAGCTGCGCCACCACAAGCTGCGCGTGCTGCTCAGCCTCATCGGCATCGCGGTGTCGGTCGCGGCGATCGCCGCCGTGCTCGCCCTCGGCGACTACATGCGGCAGAGCACGACCGAGAACTCCGATCGGTACGGCGGTCGCGAGGCCACCATCTCGGTGTCGGCGTCTCGCGTCGACGGCACCGCCCTCGACATCGCCGCCTTCGACGCGCAGGTGCAGGCGGCGGCCGATCGCTTCGGCATCGCGCACGTCAGCCGGCGCATCGACCAGATGCAGAACGCGGCGATGGTGCAGACGCCCGACTACCTGCGCCCCGTGGCGACGAACCTCGTCGACCCCGATTTCGCTCTCATCCACCGCACGAAGCTGTTCGCCGGGCGCTGGTTCACGGCGGAAGACGCTGATCTGCTCGCGCCGCCCGTGGTGCTCTCGCAGGCGCTGTGGCAGGCGCTGGGGTCGCCCTCGCTCGCGACGGCGCCCGAGGTGCAGCTGGGCGGTCCGATCGCCGGCACGTATCGGCTGATCGGCGTCACGCCGCTCGAGGGCCCGTGGGACACGCAGAAGACGATCACGCTGCTGACCGACACCTACCTCGATCGGGCGGGGGTGCTGCCCGAGGGCGCGTACCCCACGTGGGAGCTGTGGGTCGACCCCGCGCAGGTCGCACAGATCGGGCCCGAGCTGACCGCACAGCTGCGCGCCGGATCGGGAGATGCCGTCACGGTCTCGGCGAACCGCGCCGACTGGGGTGCGAATCCCGATGCGCAGCAGAGCGCGCAGATGTTCGAGTTGATCACCGGGCTGATCGCCGGGCTCGTTCTGTTGCTCGGCGGGCTCGGGCTCGTCAACATCCAGCTCGTCGCGATGCGCCAGCGCATCCGCGAGATCGGCGTGCGGCGCAGCTTCGGCGCGACGAGCGGGCGGATCTTCACGACGGTGCTGCTCGAGAACGTCGTGGCGACCGCTGTCGCCGGCGTGGTCGGCATCATCCTCGCGATCGTCGTGATGCGCACACTCTTCACCCTCGAGGTGCTGCCGCCGCTGCAGGACAATCCGCCGTTCCCGCTGCGAGCGGCCCTGATCGCGATGATCGCCGCCGTGGCCATCGGTGCGATCGCCGGGTTCCTGCCCGCCCTCGCGGCGGTGCGGGCGAAGGTCATCGACGCCCTGCGATTCTGAGATGCGGGCAACAGAAGAGGGTGGATGCCACGTGGCATCCACCCTCTTCTCACATCCAGGTCAGGAGGCGAGCTCCTCCGCGATCGGCGGGGCGCTCGCCGTCAGTGAGATGACGCCGTAGTCCCAGCCCTTGCGCCGGTAGACGACGCTCGGGTGGTCGCTGCGGGCATCGATGAAGAGGAAGAAGTCGTGGCCGACCAGCTCCATGCGGTCGACGGCCTCTTCGACGGTCATCCATTCGGCGTCGAAGTTCTTCGTACGGATGACGACCGGCGTGTAGTCGTCCTCGGCGTCATCGGCGCTGCCGATGACCGGGATCTCACCCGTCGCGAGCGCGCGCAGCACATCGACGGATGCCGGCTGCACGTCGATGCCGGCGAGCTCACCGCTGTTCTTGTCGAGCTTGGCGCCGCGAGGGTGATTGCGCGCGTCGACGCGCTTGTCCTTCGCGCGGCGCAACTGCTCGGCGAGCTTGTCGACCGCGAGATCGAGCGCGACGAACTTGTCGCCGTCCGTCGCCTCTGCCCGCACCACGGGACCCTTGCCGGTGACCGTGAGTTCGACCGTCTCGTCTTCGCGATTGCCGTTGTGGTACGCCCGATGCGTGACCTTGATATCGAGCCGCTGCGCGCGAGGCGCCAGGTTCTCGATGCGGACGGACTTCTCTTCAGCGACGGTGCGGAACCGGTCCGACACGCTCACACCTACGCCGACGATGCTGGTTTCCATCCTTGACCTCCTTGTTGCGGGTTCTCCGTCATCCACAGAGGATCAAGGGAGAACCCTGAGTTCGCCTTGGTCCCTCCCACGCTATCGGCGTGAGGCGCCCCTGTCACGTATCAGTTGCCGTGTCACAGCCTGTGCGTGCGCTGCGAAGAGCGATGCAGGGCGGTGGATGCCACGGTCGCCGCTCCGCGCACGGTCGCTCCCCCCTCTTCGAGGGCGCGCGCCGCCTCGTGCAGGGTCGCACCGGTGGTCACGACGTCGTCGATCAGCAGCACCGCGCGTCCCGCTGCGCCGCGGGCACGCATGCGCCCCGCGACGTTGCGCGCACGCTCGACGCGACCGAGGCCGCGCTGGTCCGCCGCGAGTCCCTCGACGCACAAGAGCCGGTGGGTCGGCAGCTGCGCGCGCGACGCGAGCAGCTCGACGACGCGATAGCCGCGCCGCCGCATCGCGGTGGCAGACGTCGGCACCGGCACGAGCGTCACCGCGTCACCGGGCACGCGCGCGAGCGCGTCGCGCACGGACGCATCGAGCGCGGGCGCGAGCGCGCGCAGCAGGCTGGTGCGCCCCTCTTCTTTCGCGGCGCGCAGCACGCGGGCCGCGACGCCGTCGAAGTCGAGACCGGATCGCACGTCGAGGCCGCCGATCGAGCGCGCTCTGACGCGCGGTGTCAGCAGCGCCCGGCATGCGGCGCACAGATCCGCGTCGGGCGCGTCGCACCCCGCGCACCACGTCGGAAACACCAGCGAGAGCGCGCCGCTGAGCGCGTCTCGAAGCGCCGACCTCGGTTCCGACATCATGCCAGCGTGCCGCGTCGGGGCACCGCGCGTGCCACAGCGCGGGCGATCGGTGGACAACTCGTCGAACAGGCCACCTGGGGAGGAGTCAGCGCGGCGATCCCTGCTGGATCGCCAGCACGACCACCCCCGAGGCCAGGTTCTGCCAGGTCGCGCCGCGCGACGTGTAGAGCTCGCCCGCCGAATCCCGCAGCCGGACACCGCCCGACAGCGTGCCGCCTGCCGCCGTCGTGATGCCCGCCGGCGCTCCCTGCGTCTCGCCGAAGCCCCCGACCTGCTGCGTCAGGAGCACCGGGTCGGCGTCTTCGGTGGTGATGAGCGAGACCGTCGACGCATCGGCCCAGGTCAGCGCCGAGCCGCCCGCCGGCAGGAGCGCGAGCACACGGCGTTCGCCGAGTCCGGTCGGCACGCCCGCGCGGTCGCGCACGATGCCGGCGGCCCACAGTGCGTATCCTCCGCCGTCGCGCACGATGGCCGCGATCCGCGTGCCGTCGCGCGAGACGCGCTGCGCGACGATCTCGGACACGCCTGCCCACGCATTCGCCACCTCGACCCGCGTGCCGTCGAGGGCGTACGCCCAGACTGCCGAGGCGGATGTCTGTGGCACCGACCATACGTACCCGCGGGGGTCGATCGACGGCGCGATCAGATCGGATCGCACGTCCAGGCGGGTGCGGGCATCGTCGGCGGTCAGGCGCCAGACGACGCCGCTCGTGTCGCGCACGGCCGCAGCGGTGCGGTCTGCGTCGACCTCGATGTCCGTGGCATCCATCGCGAGGATCGCGTCGGAGAGCCCGGGAATCGCCTCGATCGTCTTTCCCGAGACGAACCCGAAGGCGTCGGCGGTGCGAACGAGCGGGCGTCCGTCGACCCGCGTGGGGCGGACCACGACGGTATCGGCCACGACGGGCTGATCGTCGACGAACATGTCCACCTCGTCGACGCCCGCCGGTTTGAGCGATTCGACCAGCTGCGTCTGCATGCGGTCGAGGGCCGTCGCGTCGAGGGCACGCGCGCCCTCTTGGAGCGAGACGGACGCGACCTTCCCCGACCGGACGGGCACCGACGGCTGCGCAAGCCGTGCGCCGTCGACGAACGCGCTCGCCACCGAATCTGCGAGCCACGCACTCGGGCCCCCGTTGACGAGCGCGGCGGCGATGCTCGTCGCTGCCAACTGCCGCGGGAACCAGCGCTGGTCGGGGACGAGGTAGGTCCAGCTCGGGTCGAAGAACTGCAGCTGATACGACTCGAACACGCGGCTGAATCGGTTGCTGTCGAGCACGATCCCCGGCGGCGCCTGGATGATCCGCCACTGGTCGTCGGCCTGCTGCGCGAGGGTGTACTTCAGAGAGATGGGGACGCTTCCGGTCGAACTCGAGGTCGTCAGCTCACCGACATCGTCGACCGTGGCAACCGGAGTGACCGACAGCGTGAACTCGGTGTCACCGACCGGCGTGAGAGTGCGCTCGCCCGGCGCATACACCGCCACCCCGGCGCTCGGATCCCACTTCTCCGCGTAGTCCGACGCGAGGTACTGCTTCGCGATGGCCCAGCCGTCGCTCGGGCCCGAGCCCGCCGCGATGAAGCCCTCGACGATCTGCTGCGGCGTCGCATTCTTGACCGGCGGATCCGGGAGCAGCACGGGGAACGTATCGACGCCTTCATCGGGGATCGGCTGGCCCGCGTTCACCGGACCCGAGGTCGGCAGGCCGGCGCACGCGACCAGCAGAGTCGCGACCAGCACGGCCAGCGCGGCCGATCGCCATCGGCGCCGAGACATCGTGCGAGGAGGCATCATGTGCGTGCTCCCGTCTCGTCGACGCGCATGCCGCCGCGCACGTCCTGCACGGCGATCGGCTGGGTGCGGCCGAGATCGTCGAGAAGCTCCCCCTCACCCGGCTCGACGGCGATCGGAGAATCGCTGCCCACCGGCTGCCCGCGGCGCGGCAGCGTGAGGACGAAATTCGTGCCGCGGCCGAGCGCCGACCACACCGCGAGCGAACCGCCGTGCAGGCGCGCGTCGCCGAGGGCGATCGAGAGGCCGAGCCCCGTGCCCCCGATCGTGCGCTTGCGCGACGGGTCGGCGCGCCAGAACCGGTCGAACACGCGCTCACTGTCGGCCGCCGTCATCCCGAGCCCGAAGTCTCGGACGCCGAGGGCGACGGCGCTCTGGTTGCTGTCGACCGTCACGACGATCGGGCGGCCTTCGCCGTGCTCGATCGCGTTGCCGAGGAGGTTCCGCACGATCCGGCGTACCCGTCTCGGATCCATCTCGACCGGCGAGTACCCACCCGGGGCGACCAGTCGCACGTCGGTGCCGTGCTGCTCGGCGAGCTGCTGCATCGAGGCGATGACGTCTTCGGCGAGGTGGGCGAGACTGGTCGGCTCGATCTCGAGCTGCACAGATCCGGCGTCGTAGCGGCTGATCTCGAGCAGATCGACCAGCAGCACCTCGAACCGCTGCACCTGCGCGTGCAGCAGCTCGGCGGCGCGGGCCGTCGTCTGGTCGAAGTTCTCGCGCTGATCGTTGAGCATGTCGCTCGCGAGGCGGATGGTCGTGAGCGGCGTGCGCAGCTCGTGCGAGACGTCGGAGACGAAGCGCTGCTGCACGAGCGAGAGCTCGGCCAGCTCTTTGATCTGCGCCTCGATCGAGTCGGCCATCGCATTGAACGACCGGCCGAGGGTCGCGAACTCGTCGTCGCCGCGCACCGGCAGACGCACCGCAAGGTCGCCGGCGGCGAGGATGGCGCTCGTCTCGGCCGCCTGCCGAATGGGCACGGTAACCGTGCGGAGCACGAACCACGAGATCACCCCGATCAACAGCACGAGTCCCGCTCCGACGAGCCACAGGGTCACCTGCACGAACTGCAGCGTCTGCGCTTCCGAGGCGAGGTCGAACGCGAAGTAGAACTCATAGGCCCCGACCTCGGGAAACTTCAGCTGCTGACCCACGACGACGCCCGGCACGTCGGAGCTCGACTCGGTGCGCAGGCCGATGGACTGCCACCAGCGCTGCTCGTCGTCGCCCTGCACCGCGATGCGCAGGCCGTCGCTGATCATCGACGTCTCCAGGCCGCCGCTGTTGAAATCCTGCGGGGCGATCGACGACGGATCGTTCGAGACGCGGAAGCCCGCGATCATATTGGTGCCGGCCTGCCGCTTCATCGAGCTGACCGCGGCATCCATCAACGTCTGCAGGGCCGCAGAGTCTCCGCCCGGCTGCGCCGAGTTCAGGGTCGTCTGGGTCGAGGCCGTCGCGCGGGCGACCGCCGCCTGCACCTGGTCGACGCGCGACTCGAACAGGTCGTTCTGGATCGCGAGCGCCATCGTCACGAAGGCCCCCAGGATGGCGAACGCCGTGAGGCCCAGGGTGATCGCGAGAGTGCGGAACCGCAGCGAGCCGCGCCACGTGCGGGCGAAGCGCTGCGGCCAGCTGCGCCAGTCACGGAAGGTGCGCCAGTCGCGCCATCCGCCCACCAGCGGGACGGCCTCCGTCCGCCTCGTCATGGTCCGGTCAGGTCACCGCGCCGGCGCGGTAGCCGACGCCACGCACCGTCATGACGATCGTGGGATTGTCGGGGTCGATCTCGACCTTCGCGCGCAGGCGCTGCACGTGCACGTTGACGAGGCGGGTATCGGCCTTGTAGTGGTAGCCCCACACCTGCTCGAGGAGCATCTCTCGCGAGAACACCTGCTGCGGTTTGGATGCCAGGGCCACGAGCAGCTCGAACTCGAGGGGCGTCAGCGCGATGGCATCCGTCCCCCGGCGCACCTCGTGCGCGGCCACGTCGATCACGACGTCGCCGACGCGCAGCGTCTCGCTCTCGGGCTGCGCGCCCGGGCGCAGGCGCGTGCGGATGCGCGCGACGAGCTCTTTCGGGTTGAACGGCTTCATGATGTAGTCGTCGGCGCCCGACTCGAGCCCCCGGACGAGGTCGGCCGTGTCGGTGCGCGCCGTGAGCATGATGATCGGCACGCCGGACTCGGCCCGGATGCGCGTGCAGATCTCGATGCCGTCCATTCCGGGCAGCATGAGGTCGAGAAGAACGAGGTCGGGGCGTTGCAGCCGCCAGATCTCGACGGCGGTCGCACCGTCGGCGCAGAACACCGGCTCGAAGCCTTCGGTGCGCAACACGATGCCGATCATCTCCGCGAGCGCGGTGTCGTCGTCGACAACCAGGATGCGAGAACTCATAGGGGCGGATTCGTCTTTCGGGTCGGCCGGATGCCGGGGGCGCGTGAGGCGCCAGGTCTACAGTAACGGACGCTCCTGTGACCGCGGCCTCGACCGGCGCGGGCGCGCCCGGGCAACGCAGAAAGACCCGGGACCGATCCCGGGTCTTCCTGCGTGCATGGGCGTCGGTCGATCAGGACTCGAGCGCCGGCAGGCGGTCTTCGGAGTTGAGCACGCGGAAGAGGACCGCGGCGACCGCGGCGCCGACGAGCGGCGCCAGGAAGTAGAGCCAGTACGCCCCGAAGTCGAAGATGCCGGTGATCGACAGGCCGAGCGCCACGGCCGGGTTGAAGCCGCCGCCCGAGATCCCGCCGACCGCGACGGCGCCGACGAACACGGTCGAACCGATCGCCAGACCGTAGAACGAGTTGTTCACGTTCGACTTGGTGGTCGCCACGTTGAGCACGACGTAGACGAGGACGAACGTCCAGAGCGCCTCGACGAGGAAGGCGGGGCCGAGGTCGATCTCCTTCGGAGCCTCGGGCGCCGGCCACAGCGCGAAGCTCACCAGCGCGGCGAGCGCGCCGGCGACCAGCTGGGCGACGACGTAGAAGACGAAGGTGACGGCGTCGATCGCACCGCGAAGGAACGCGCCGAGCGAGACCGCGGGGTTCAGGTGGGCGCCCGAGATGTGCCCCGTGGCGAAGACCATGACCATCAGCGCGAAGCCGATGGCGAGCGGGGTGAGGTCGCTGCCGCTGTTGACGGCGCCGATGATGGCGAAGACGAAGATGAAGGTGCCGACGAACTCGGCGAGCGCGTTGCGCAGGTTACCGCTCATGGAAGTGGATGCTCCTTAGATCGTGAAGCCGTTCCCGGCTAGGCCGACAGTAGCGCACGGTCAGCGTTCTCTCAGGAAGGCGGAGCGGGCGTGTGGGTGAATACTCGCCCACACGCCCCGACGATCAGGGCTCAGGGTCGGCGAAGTACGCGCGCACCCGGGGATCGACAGTGAGCAGTTCGAGGCCTTCGGCGAGCGCCTGACCGACGAGCATTCGGTCGAACGGATCGCGATGAAGCCACGGGAGGTCCCGCAGCCTCTCTGCGTGGCGCGCGGTGAACGGCAGTTCGACGAAGCCCGCCGCAGAGGCGGCGCCGGAGATGTTCCGTGGCGCTTCGAGCTTGCCGAGCGATTGCTTGATCGTGACTTCCGCGACGGAGACGGCCGAGAACAGCACCTCATTCGCGCCGTCGGCGATGACCTCCCGGTGATCTGCCCGAAGCTGCGGGGCATCCGCGAGCCACCAGAGCAGCACGTGCGTGTCGAGCAACAGCCTCACGCGCCGTACCAGTCCGCGGCATCCTCATCGTCGAACGCATCGAAGTCGCCCGGGATCCGTACCTGCCCCGCCCAGATTCCGGGTAAACGATCGGGCCTGATCGGGGTGAACGGCACGAGTTGCGCGACCGGTCGCCCATACCTGCTGATCACGACGGTCTCGCCGTTCTCGACGCGCCCGATGAGCTGCGACAGCCGCGACTTCGCGTCGTAGATGTTGACCTGCTCGGCGGGAGTGGACATACCGCTGATTCTACCCGACCTGACCAAGTCTGACCAGGTTCGCTCAGTAGCGGTAGTGATCCAGCTTGTAGGGGCCCTCGACCGGCACGCCGATGTAGGCGGCCTGCTCGTCGGTCAGCGTCGTCAGGCGCACGCCGAGCGCGTCGAGGTGCAGGCGCGCGACCTTCTCGTCGAGGATCTTCGGCAGCACGTACACGCCGACGGGGTATTCCTCGGGCTTCGTGTAGAGCTCGATCTGCGCGAGCACCTGGTTCGTGAACGACGCACTCATGACGAACGAGGGATGCCCCGTGGCGTTGCCGAGGTTCAGCAGCCGCCCCTCCGACAGCACCAGGATGCTCGTGCCGCCCGGCAGCCGATACTCGTGCACCTGCGGCTTGATCTCGATCTTCTCGACCCCGGCGATCGCCTCGAGGCCGGCCATGTCGATCTCGTCGTCGAAGTGCCCGACGTTGCCGACGATCGCAAGGTGCTTGAGCCCCTGCAGGTGCTCCGTGGTCACGACGCGGGTGTTGCCGGTGCCGGTGATCAGGATGTCGACCTCACCCACGACGTCGTCGAGGCGCGCGACCTGGAAGCCGTCCATTGCGGCCTGCAACGCGCAGATCGGGTCGACCTCGCCGATGATGACGCGCGCGCCCTGGCCGCGCAGGGCCTCTGCCGCGCCCTTGCCGACGTCGCCGTAGCCGACCACGAACGCGACCTTGCCGCCGATCAGCACGTCGGTCGCGCGGTTGATGCCGTCGGGCAGCGAGTGGCGGATGCCGTACTTGTTGTCGAACTTGCTCTTGGTGACCGAGTCGTTGACGTTGATGCCCGGGAACAGCAGCTTCCCTTCGGCCGCCAGTTCGTAGAGGCGGTGGACGCCCGTCGTCGTCTCCTCGGTGACACCGAGAATCCCGTCCGCCATGCGGGTGAAGCGCTGCGGGTCGCGCGCGAGCGACGCGCGCAGCGTCTCGAGCACGATCCGGTACTCGGCCGACATCTCTCCGGTCCCCGAGCCTGTCGAGGGGTCGGGCACCGCGCCGGCCTTCTCGAACTCGACGCCCTTGTGCACGAGCAGCGTCGCGTCGCCGCCGTCGTCGAGGATCAGGTTAGGGCCGTCGAAGCCCTCGGCCGACCAGTCGAAGATGCGGTCGGCGAGCTGCCAGTACTCTTCGAGGGTCTCGCCCTTGAACGCGAAGACCGGGATGCCTGCGGGGCGCTCCACCGTGCCGGTCGGGTCGACGGCGACGGCCGCGGCGGCTTCGTCCTGCGTCGAGAAGATGTTGCACGACGCCCACCGCACCTGCGCGCCGAGGGCGACGAGCGTCTCGATGAGCACGGCGGTCTGCACGGTCATGTGCAGCGATCCCGCGATGCGGGCGCCGGCGAGCGGCTGGGTGGGACCGAACTCTTCGCGCAGCGCCATGAGGCCGGGCATCTCGTTCTCAGCGAGTCGCAGCTGGTGGCGCCCCGCCTCGGCGAGGCTCAGATCGGCGACGACGAAATCAGGCGTGGTGGCGGTGGCGTTCGGCATCCGCCCATTCTCGCACTCGCGTCAGCGAGATTGCGTCGGCCAGCGCAGAACGCTCAGACGCGCAGCGTCTCGTGCCGCACGACCAGCCAGCCCTTGGGGACCGAGAGCCGATCGGTGTGGATGGCGCAGAGGTCGTGCGCGTGCGGATCTCCGGATGCGCCGAGCGGACCTATGGCGGCCATCTGGTCGCCGTAGTCGTAGGTGAGGGTCGTCACCGCTTCGCGGGCACAGCCCACCTTGGAGCACAGTCTCGTACGCATCGGGACCACGCTAGGCCGCAGCGCTCCGCCGGGCGGGATGCCGCGCCGCCCTAGACTGAACGCATGGGGTTGACCGCATGATGAGGCGTCGCGCGGCGACGACGCCCGCACGGCGCCCCGCGCGGCACGGCAGACACGGCCGCGAAGACCGCAGCCCGGTAGTCCGCCCCCCGCTGCTGCCGCTCGAGACGCGCGAAGAGCGGTTCGACTTCGCCGTCGGCACCGCCGCTGAGTTCCTGCGCAGCGCCTGGCCCGAGCTGCGCGACGTGAGCTTCGAGATCGGCTTCATGCCGGATGCCGGAGACGACGAGGGCATTCCGCGGTGGAGCGTGCACACCGATCAGAAGCGGATCGTGCTCTACCGCCTGCCGATCGAGCGACTGAGCCATCTGCACCGCGAAGACGACCTGCACAGGCGCATGCTGATCGAGGGCAGCGTCTTCCGGGCGGCCGCCGAGTATCTCGACCGCGACCCGTGGGACCTCGGCCCGGAGCGCTTCCGCTACTTCTGATGCGAGTCGGCGCCCGTGACGCTCGTCAGCGCGGATAGACCCTGATGGCGGATGCCGCGGCATCCCCCGCCTGCACCGGATACCCGGCGAGCGCGCCGCCTCCCGCATACGAGACGCCGGCACGGACCCCCGCGCCGCCCGCGCTGGGAGTCAGGCGATATGTCGCGCCCGCGGTGACATCGACCACCGTCGTCACGCCGGGCTGCACGGTGACCTCGCGCGAATCGGACCCGGCGAGCGATTCGACCGTGACGGTCTGCGGGGCGCTGCCCACCGCCGTGATCGCGAGCGCCGGCGCCGGTCCGTCGGCGACCGCGACGAGCGTCGCGTCGGTCAGCGGGTCGGCGCGGGTGAACCATCCGAAGTCGTCGCCGGCGCCGAATCCGGTGGTCGCCCAGACGGCTCCCATCAGGGGCGTCGTCGCCGACACCGACACCGTGTACGTGCCGATGGGCAGTCCGTCGAGGTCGAGCTGCAGCGGCACACCGGCCGTCAGCGGCACCTCGCGCGGCGAACCGACCGCGCCGTTGCCGTCGGTGATCGTCACCGTCGCCGCGCCGCTGCCCGCGGGCGCGAGCAGCCGCAGGATCGTCGGCACGTCGCTCGCGCCCGCATCGCCGGGAGCCAAGGTCACGCGCACGCCCGGGATCACGAGATCGTCGGCGGGCGTGCCGACGGCGGCGGCCTGATCGAGTCCTCCCGGGTTCAGGACGCGCGTCAGGGCCGACTGCAGTGATGCCTGCACCGGCGCCTGCGATGCCGTGACACGCACGATGGGGTTTCGCTCTCCGAGCGCGACGGCGGCGAGCGGGATGACCCGTTGCGTGCGCGCGGCGACCACGATGTCCTGCCCCGCCGCGGGCTGTGTCTCTCCGGCCGCACCGAACACCGACAGACTCACGAGGGCGGGCACGTCACCGGGGTTCGCGAGCACGACGAGGTCGGTCGAGCCCGTGGTGGCCGTGCCGGTGGCGAGCCACGATTCCATCGCGGGCCGCGTGCACGCGGCTGCGGCGAACCCCGCGAGGTCGGGCGCCGCCACGACGGCCGACGAGGCGGCGGCCAGGTCGGTGCGTTCGCCGCCCGACGGCACGGCGGTCAGTACGGCGGGGCCGGCGCCCCCGGGGGCCTCCCGCGCCCGGCGGGTCTCCGGGGGGGT
>JASCPF010000065.1 GCA_029959325.1 Microbacteriaceae bacterium PS02068 | reverse complement strand
GCCGTGCCGAGGCCGGCGGCGCCGCCGACGAGGGCCGCGGCGACCATGATGCCGACGACCTTGCCGGCGCCGACGCGGCCGGACGGCGCCGAGGGCGCGGGAGTCGCGGCCTCGGCGACGGGGGTTCCGTACGGCGCCGTCGCGTACTGCGAGGCCGTGTGCTGCGGGGCCGTGGGCTGCGGGGCGCCGTACTGAGCGGTGGCCTCGGCATACGACGGCACGCGCGGAGCGCTGTACGCGGGCTGTGCCGCGTAGCCGCCCGGGTTCTGCGCGGGCTGCAGCGGAGCAGGCTGGCTCGGCGCGGCGACCGGGTACACGGGCTGCGCCGGCGCGACCGGCTGCGTCGGTGCGGTCGGGGGGGTCTGCGCGGCGGGCGTCAAGGGTGTGGATGCCGCGTCGGCCGCCGGCTGCGACGGGACGGGCGGCAGCTGCGCGTCACCTGCGACAGGCTGCTGCGGATCGTTGGTGGTGGAGTCGTTGTCGCTCATCAGTCGTTCCTTCTTCCGGGGACGCATTCAGCATGGCGCGCGATTCTGTGCGTTCCTTATGCCGCCGCCCCCACGAGCCTATGCATGTAACGTGAGCACCGTGCGAGAGATCCCGGGCGCCTGGCGGCGCACTGCGCAGGGTGCCGGGTTGCTGTCGTCGACCGGGGCATCCGTCCCGACGATCTTCGCCGAGATGACCGCGCTGGCGAACCGCACGGGCGCGATCAATCTGGGCCAGGGCTTCCCCGACGAGGACGGCCCTGCCGAGGTGCTCGACGCGGCGCGCGCGGCGATCGCTGCGGGGGCGAATCAGTACGCGCCGGGGCGCGGTGTTCCGGCACTGCTCGAGGCGATCTCGCGCCATCAGCGTCGCTGGTACGGACTCGACGTGGATCCCCAGCGCGAAGTGCTCGTCACCGCCGGGGCGACCGAAGCGCTCGCCGCGACCCTGCTCGCGCTGATCGATTCACCGGACGACGAGGTCGTCGTCTTCGAGCCGTACTACGACGCGTATGCCGCATGCGTCGCGCTCGCGGGGGCGCGGCTCGTGCCGGTGCCGCTGCGCTTCCCCGACTTCCAGCCCGACCTCGATGAGCTCGCCCGCGCGGTGACCGATCGCACGCGCCTCATCGTCGTGAACGACCCGCACAACCCCACCGGGGCCGTCTTCTCGGCCGAGGTGCGCGCCGAGGTGGTGCGGCTGGCCGAGCTGCACGACGCGATCATCGTGACCGACGAGGTGTACGAGCACCTCGTCTTCGAGGGCCCGCACGTCCCGATCGCCACGATCCCGGGGGCCGCGGAGCGCACTCTGTCGATCTCGTCTGCGGGCAAGACCTTCTCGACGACCGGCTGGAAGATCGGGTGGATCAGCGGCCCCGCCGACCTCGTCGACGCCGTGCTGGCGGTCAAGCAGTTCCTCACGTACACGAACGGCACACCCTTCCAGAGCGCGATCGCGGTGGGTCTCGGCCTCCCCGATGACTCCTTCGCGGCCATCGCCTCGACCCTGCGCACCAAACGCGACCTGCTCGGCGACGGCTTGCGCGCGGCGGGTTTCGAGGTGTCGGTCGCCGCCGGGTCGTACTTCACCGTCGCCGACGCGGAACCGTTCCTGGGTCCCGGCGACGATGCGGCAGATTTCTGCCGTGCATTGCCCGACCGTGCGGGGGTCGTCGCGATCCCTCTGACCGCTTTCGTCTCGACCGCCCATCGTGACGAGTATCGGAGCCTCGTGCGGTTCGCTGCGTGCAAACGCACCGAGGTCATCGCCGAGGCATCCGCGCGTCTGGGCAATCTCGACGCATAAGCCCGCCGCCGGCGCGGCGACTCAGCGAGGGACGACGCGGAACCTTCGCAGCGCGAGCGCGGGATTGACCCGGCGCACCCGATCGACGACGTCGGCGTCGACGAACGCCACGGCGACATCCGTCCCGGTGCCGATGCCCGCGAGTTCCACCCCCTGCGGATCGACGACGAGGGATGCCCCGACGCCGAGCGGTGGCGGATGATCGGCCCCGGCGACGTAGAGCGTGTTCTCGATCGCGCGCGCGTGCAAGAGCGTCCGCCAGGCGTGCTCTTTGAGTGGTCCGCGCACCCATTCGGCGGCCGTCAGCACCACGTGCGCCCCGGTGTCGGCGAGCACGCGCGCGACTTCAGGGAATCGCAGGTCGTAGCAGGTCATGAGGGCGAACCGGATGCCACCGAGCTCGAACGTCTCGGGTTCGTCGATGATGCCCGGCTCGACCCAATCCGACTCGCGCTGCCCGAAGGCGTCGTAGAGGTGGAGCTTGCGTGAGACCGCGAGGATCCGCGCGCCGTCCACCGCCACGACAGCGTTGCGCACGCGCCCGTCGGTGCCGTGCTCTACCAGGCCCGCCACGACCACGACGCCGTGTCGGGCGGCGATCTCTCGCAGCGCCGTCGTGAACGGTCCGTCGATGTCCTGCGCGTGGGCGGCAAGGCTGTCGTCGAACGGGTCGACGAAGTAGCTCGCGTACTCGGGGAAGAGCACGACGGCGGCCCCGCGGGCGGCCGCGCCCCCGGCGAGTTCGTCGATCGCCCGCAGGTTCGCGGCCGTGTCGGCGATCGGGGCGAACTGCGCGACGGCCACGCCGAGCGGGTCGGAACTCATGCGCTCATCCTCGCGTGCTCGGAGGGATGCCTGCAACGTGCGACTGACGCTCTGAACCCGTGCTAGGCTCTTTACTTGTGCCGCGGGGTGGAGCAGCTCGGTAGCTCGCTGGGCTCATAACCCAGAGGTCGCAGGTTCAAATCCTGTCCCCGCAACAAATGAAGAAGGCGTCTCCGTCAGGAGGCGCCTTCTTCGGTTTCCGCGCTCGCCGCGCCGAGCGCGACCTCCATGTCGCCGAGGAACCGCACGATCGCCCGCAGTTCATCGTCGCTGTAGTCCGCCATGGCGCCGCGCATGCGGCCCATCCGCTCGCCGAAATGGCGGAAGAACTCGCGCCGTGCGGTGTCGGTGAGGACGACGATGCGGGCGCGCCCATCGTGCGGGTGCGGACGGCGCTCGACGTGCCCGCTGTCGGTCAGCCGATCGAGCAGTTTCGTCGTGGACGCCGTAGAGATCAACAGATGCGACGCGATCTGGTGCGGTGAGACCCATTCGCCGCGCTGCTCCCGCACGATCATCATGCGCAGCGCCGCGAGATCGGTCGCGTTCATGTCCATTTCACCGCGGATGCCGCCGTGCATCTGATCCATCGCATCCGCGAAGGCGCGCACGGCTTCCATTGCCGCGAGGACCAGCCCGTCGCGGGGCGTACGCGGCTTCCACCGTTCTGGCAAGGTGTGGACACTCCCCTCTCCCCTGGGTAGTATCCCTGATATTCGCTAGTTTAACTAGCAAAGGGAGGAAACTCGTGGGTTCGACGGATTTCGTGGTGCTGCTGGATGAAGACGGGAGCGAGATCGGTGTCGCCCCGAAGTCGAGCGTGCACGGCAGCGACACTGCCCTGCACCTCGCATTCTCGTGCCACGTCTACAACGCGCAGGGACAGACCCTCGTGACCCGCCGCGCGCTCGAGAAGAAGACCTGGCCCGGCGTCTGGAGCAACTCGTTCTGCGGCCACCCGCGCCCGGCCGAGCCCGTGCTCGCGGCCGTGCACCGCCACGCGGAGCACGAGCTGGGCCTCACGCTGCGCGACGTGCAGTTGGCTCTGCCGCTGTTCCGCTATCGCGCCGTCGATGCCAACGGCATCGTCGAGCACGAGATCTGCCCGGTCTACACCGCGTACGTCGACGATGAGCCGCGACCCAATCCCCACGAGATCGCCGAAGCGCGCTGGGCCTGGCCCGCCGATCTGGCCGTGTCGCTCCGCGCGACACCCTGGGCGTTCAGCCCCTGGCTCGTTCTGCAGGCCGAGCAGATGCACGTGTTCGATACGGCATCCGCCGGGGCTGCTCGATGATCCGACTGCCCCCCGAAGACAACGAGCGTGTGGATGCCGAGATCGCGGCATCCCTCGACCGTCTGAGACAGCGCAGCGCGCGGCTCGGTGACGGGCCTCGCGCCCTCGCCGAGGCGGTAGGGGCAGCGGGTGCAGACGGCAAGCGGCTTCGACCGGCACTCGTCGTCGCGTCGTTCCGAGCATTCGGCGGCGAACCATCGGCCGCCCTCTGGCAGGTCGCGGCAGCGTTCGAACTGCTCCACACCGCCTTCGTCATCCACGATGACCTCATCGACCGCGACCTCGAGCGCCGAGGCGCCCCGAACGTCGCCGGGCGGTTCCGGGCGCGCGCTGACGGCTTCGGGGCCACCGAAGAAGGCGCGGCGATCGTCGGCGACGCCGCGGCCGTCCTGGCGGGCGACCTGCTGCTCTTCGAGGCGAGCCGATTGGTGGCGAACGCCCACACCGACGCCGACGTGCGCACGCGAATCTTCGACATCCTCGACGACGCGATCCTCGTCTCGGCAGCGGGTGAGCTTGCCGACGTCGAGAACGCCGCACTCGTCGACGTTCCCGACACCGACGCTCTGCTCGGCACGGCGCACGACAAGACGGCCACCTATTCGTTCGAAGCGCCCCTCGTCGCCGGAGCCGCCCTCGCGGGCGCGTCGCCCGCCGCGCAGCACGACCTCGCTGCCGCTGCGGCTGACCTCGGGCTCGCCTTCCAGCTTGTCGACGACCTCATCGGCACCTTCGGCACACGAGGGCAGGCGGGTCGCGAGCCCGGCGCCGACCTGCGCGAGGCCAAGCGCACGCCGCTCATCGGGCTCGCCCGCCGCAGCGGCGCGTGGCCGCAGATCAGCTCGGCGCTCGCGCTCGCCCACACGGGGCCGATCGCTGTGCGCCGCGCGCAGCGCGAACTCGAGGCCAGCGGCGCCCGCGACGAGGTCGTCGAACTCGTGCGCGACTCCCTGCAGCGGGCGCGAGCGCGGGCCGCCGGCCCGACGATCCCGAGCGCCGCGGTCGCGCTCCTCGCCGACATCGCCACCGCGATCGAGGAGCGCATCCCGTGACGAGCACGTCTCTCTACGATCGGTGCGCACAGGATGCCGCGGCATCCGTCATCACGACCTACTCGACGTCTTTCGCGCTCGCGTGCCGCCTTCTCGGGCCCCGTGTGCGCACGCACGTGCGCAGTGTCTACGCGCTCGTGCGCGTCGCCGATGAAATCGTCGACGGCGCGGCGGAAGACGCGGGAGTGCCCGCTGACGCGCAGCGCCTTCTGCTCGACGAGTTCGAAGCCGAGACGTTCGCCGCCGTCGCGCGTGGCTTCAGCACGAACCTCATCGTGCACGCCTTCGCCCTCGCCGCCCGCGAGTGCGGCATCGGAAGCGACCTCATCGAGCCGTTCTTCGCGTCGATGCGCACCGACCTCACCCAGACGACGCACGACGCGCTCTCGCACGACGAATACGTGTACGGCTCGGCCGAGGTGGTGGGGCTCATGTGCCTGCAGGTCTTCGTGAACGCCGGGCGGTCCGCCCCGCTCGCACCGGAACCCGAGCTGGTGGAAGGCGCGCGTCGCCTCGGTGCGGCCTTCCAAGACGTCAATTTTCTCCGGGACCGCGTCGACGACAGATCGCGCCTGGGACGGGACTATCTGGGTATGGAAGACGCATCGAACACCGCCGTCCGCACGGAGGTGCTGGATCGCATCGATCGCGACCTCGACGTCGCTGCGCAGGCGATCGCCGACCTGCCCGCCGACTGCCGACGCGCCGTGACGACGGCGCACGGGCTCTTCGCCGAACTCGCGCGACGGCTGCGCGACAGCACGACGGATGCCCGGGTGTCGGTGCCGAACCCCGTGAAGGCGGCGATCGCCGTAGGTGCCATCGCCGGGCTGCCGCCGCGACGGAACGTCGCGTGAGCGGGCAGCGACGGCGCGCGGCCGACCCCACGCCGATCGGTACCGCGATCGTGATCGGTGGGGGCATCTCGGGCCTTGCCACCTCCGCGCTGCTGGCTCGAGACGGCTGGCAGGTCACGCTGTTCGAAGCCCGCGACCAGCTCGGCGGGCGAGCGGGATCGTGGGAGCAGGACGGCTTCCGCTTCGATACGGGGCCCAGCTGGTATCTCATGCCCGAGGTCTTCGACCACTTCTTCCGCCTGCTCGGCACGACGGCCGAGGACGAGCTGGATCTCGTCCCCCTGAGCCCCGCGTACCGCGTCTACCCCGAACCCGACGGTGATCTGCCGTCGGTCGCGGTCGATGTGCCGTCCGGACGCGCGCAGGCGCGCGCGCTGTTCGAGTCGCGCGAACCCGGCGCCGGCGCGCGCCTGGACGCGTACCTCGACTCGGCGGGCGAGGCGTACGACCTCGCCGTGTCGCGCTTCCTGTACGACTCGTACGCAACGCTGTCGGGCCTGCGCGACCCCGGCGTCGTCGCGCGGCTCCCCCAGCTCGCACCGCTGCTCACCCGCTCGCTCGAGCGACACGTGGCTCGGTCGTTCGATGACCCGGTGATCCGTCAGATCCTCGGCTACCCCGCCGTCTTCCTCGGCGCGTCGCCGTCGACCGCACCGGCGCTGTATCACCTGATGAGCCACCTCGACCTCGACGACGGCGTGCTCTACCCGCGCGGCGGCTTCAGCGAGCTCATCGCGGCCATCGCCCGGCTCGCGCGAGAGGCGGGCGTCGACATCCGCACGGATGCCCCGGTGGAGCGCATCCTCGTCGAAGACGGCCATGCTCGAGGCGTCCGCCTCACGGACGGCACCGAACACCGATCCGACCTCGTCGTGTCCACCGCCGACCTGCACCACACCGAGACGCGGCTGCTGGAAGAGCCCCAGCGCACGTACTCCCCTCGCTGGTGGCGGAAGCGCAACCCCGGGCCGGGCATGCTGCTGCTCATGCTCGGCGTCGACGGCGATCTGCCGGAGCTGACCCACCACACCCTGCTGTTCGCGAGGGACTGGACGCGCAACTTCGACGATATCTTCGGCGCCGAGACGCGCATTCCCGACCCGGCATCCATCTACATCTGCCGCCCGTCGGCGACCGACGACTCGGTCGCGCCCCCGGGGTCGGAGAACCTCTTCGTGCTCGTGCCGATGCCAGCCGATCCGAGCCTCGGGCATGGCGGGGTCGACGGTGCCGGTGACCCCGTCATCGAGCGTGCGGCCGACCGCGCGATCGCGCAGATCGCCGCGTGGACGGGGATCGATGACCTTGCAGGTCGTATCCGCGTGCGGCGGACGATCGCCCCGGCCGACTTCGAGAGCGACCTCGGCGCGTGGCGCGGCGGCGCCCTGGGGCTCGCGCACACGCTGCGCCAGAGCGCGATATTCCGACCGGGGAATGCCTCGGGTCGTGTCGACGGACTGATGTACGCGGGCACGTCCGTGCTGCCCGGTATCGGCCTGCCGATGTGCCTCATCTCGGCGGAACTGGTCGTGAAGCGCCTGCGCGGCGACACCGGTGCCGCCCGCCTGCCCGAGCCCGCGCGGATCGCGGACTGACGCGTGCCCGGTCTCTACCTGCTCGCCCTGCTCGTCTCGTTCGGCGGCATCCTCGCGCTCGATGCGCGCTATCGCTTGGCGCTGTGGGCCGCTCCGGTGCCGACCGGCGCAGCGCTCGTGCTCGGCACCGTCTTCTTCGTCGCGTGGGATGTCGTCGGCATCGTGTCGGGCGTCTTCGTCCGCGGCGGCAGCCCGCTGCTGCTCGGAATCGACCTGTTCCCGCATCTGCCTCTCGAAGAGCCGGTGTTCCTCGCGTTCCTCTGCTACCTCGCGCTGGTGGCGCACGCGGCGGCGCTCCGCGCTCGTCGTGTTCGGCGCGCCCGAAAGGAGCAGAGCGCATGACCTACGCTCTCATCGTGCTGCCGTTCCTGCTCCTCGCAGCGATCGTCACCCTCGCAACGGTCGTGCGGCCGAACTTCGGAGCGCGGATGCGCGCATCGGCGGTGGCGGCGATCGCTCTGCTCGCCCTGACCGCGGTGTTCGACAACGTCATGATCGCGGCAGACCTGTTCACCTACCCGGCGCACCTGATCAGTGGCATCCGCATCGGCCTCGCGCCGATCGAGGACTTCTCGTACCCCCTCGCCGCCGCCTTCGTCGTGCCCGCCATCGCGTGCCTGTGCACGCCGCGCCCGATCGAGGACGACGCATGAGCGCTCCGGTCAACTTCGCCGGCCGCACCGCCCGCCAGCTGCTGCTGGCGTCGCGTCCGGTCAGCTGGATCAACACGGCGTACCCGTTCGCCGCGGCGTATCTGCTGACGACCGGCCGCATCGACATCGTGCTCGTCGTCGGCACGATCTTCTTCCTGATCCCGTACAACCTGGCCATGTACGGCATCAACGATGTCTTCGACTACGAGTCGGACCTGCGCAATCCCCGCAAGGGCGGCGCGCACGGCGCGGTGCTCGACCGACGACTCCACCGCATCACCCTGTGGGCGGCCACCCTGTCGTGCCTGCCCTTCGTCGTCTTCCTTGCGATCGTCGGCTCGCCGGCGTCGTGGATCGTCCTGGCGGCGAGTCTCTTCTTCGTCGTGTTCTACTCCGCTCCGCCGCTGCGGTTGAAGGAGCGTCCCGTCGCCGATTCGGTGACCAGCAGCATCCACTTCTTCTCGCCTGCCGTCTACGGCCTCGTGCTGGCCGGCGCCGGCTGGACGTGGCCGCTCGTGGCGCTTCTCGGCGGGTTCGCGCTCTGGGGCGTCGCCTCGCACGCCTTCGGCGCGGTGCAGGACGTCGTGGCCGACCGCGAGGCGGGCATCGCCTCGATCGCGACGGCGTTCGGCGCGCGCGCCACCGTCTGGTTCGCCCTCGCGTGCTATGCCCTCGCCGGTGTGGCGATGCTCGGGACGAGCTGGCCGGGGCCGCTCGCCGCGCTGCTCGCGGTACCGTACCTCGCGGCGGTCTGGCCGTATCGCGCGGTGACGGATGCCACGTCGGCGACGGCCACGCGCGGGTGGAGCCGCTTCCTGTGGCTCAACCAGTTCACCGGGTTCGCGGTGACACTGCTGCTGATCTGGTGGTGGCTGCTCACATCGTGAGCGGCCACCACCGCACCCGCACTACTGCTGTCCGCTGAGGGTCAGCAGCTTCTGCACGGCCGCCGTCAGGCGGGCGTCGGCCTCCGCGAACTTCGTGAGGTCGCCTGCCTTCAATGCCGTGTCGCGATCGGTCATCGCCTGCTGAGCATCCTTCAACGCGGCCTGGAAAGCGACCGACGTATCGGTGCCCGTGCCGGTGTCACCGCCGTCGCCCGTGCCGCCCGACTCGCTCGGGTTCGGCGTCGGGGTCACGTCTCCATCGCCCGTGCTCGCGCCCGAGTCACCGCCGAAGAGCGTGTCGAGTGCACCCTGCAGGGTGTCTTCGAAGGCGACCTTGTTGCCGAAGGCGACGAGCACCTTCTGCAGCGTCGGCAGCTTGGTCGACCCCGACGACTGCACGAACACCGGCTGCACGTAGAGCAGTCCGCCGCCGACCGGCAGGGTCAGCAGGTTGCCGTTGAGCACCTCCGACTGGCCCTGCTTGAGGATGTTGATGAAGGCGGACACGCTCGGCGCGGAGTTGAACGTGTTCTGCACCTGTCCGGGGCCGGGCACGGGCGTCTCGGCGTTGATCTCGAGCATCTGGAGCTTGCCGTAGCCCGGACTCTTGACCCCCTTCACCGCACCGGCATCCGCATCGACCGACAGATAGCCCATCAGCACGTTGCGGGTGTCTTCACCGCCTGGGATGAACGTCGTGAACATCGAGTAGGTCGGATCGTCCTGACCCGGCATCTTCATCGTGAGGTAGTACGGCGGCTGCAGCACATCCGACTTCGATACGGGGTCGTTCGGGGTCTTCCACGCGTTGTCGCGCTTGTAGAACGATGACGCATCGTCGACGTGATACGTGCCGAGCATGGCGCGCTGCACCTTGAACAGATCGGTGGGGTAGCGCACGTGGCTCATCAGCTCGCCGCTCATGTCCGAGATCGGCTTGAGCGTCGACGGGTAGACCTTCTGCCAGGCCTGCAGCAGCGGGTCGGTCTCGTCCCACGCGTAGAGGGTCACCGCTCCGCTGTAGGCGTCGACCGTGGCCTTCACCGAGTTGCGGATGTAGTTCACGTCATCGAGCGCGACCCGCGGCGTCGTGTTGGTCGTGTCGCTGATCGCATCGCGGAGGCTCACGATCGACGAGTACGGGTAGTTGGCGCTCAGCGTGTAGCCGTCGATGATCCAGACGATCCGGCCGTCGACGACCGACGGGTAGGGGTCATTGTCGAGCTCGAGGTACGGTGCCACCTTCTGCACGCGGTCGACGGGGTTCCGGTCATAGAGGATCTGCGAGTCCTCATTGATCGCGTCCGAGAGAAGCACATCGGTCGACTGGAACTTCAGCGCGTAGATCAGACGATTGAACAGGTTGCCGATCTTCGGGCCGCCGTCACCCGTGAACGTCGTCGTGGTCTGCGACTCGTCGCCCGTGCCGCGCGGATAGTCGAGTTCGACGTCCTTCGTGCCCTCGGGGGCACCGACGATCGAGTAAGGGGGCGACGACTCGCCGAAGTAGATCCGCGGCTCGTACTTCTCGCCGTTCGTGAGATCGCCCGCCGTCGGGATGCCCCGCTCGACGAACACCGGGTTCCCATCAGCCGTGCGCTCATTGCCCTTCGCCGCGACCATCCCGTAGCCGTGCGTGTAGACGAGCGTCGTGTTGACCCACGTCGCCGCGACACCCAGCTGGTTGAGGTTGAGCTCGCGCAGCGAGACCACCGTGTCCTGCGACTTGCCGTCGATCTGGTAGCGATCGACGTCGAGGGGGTCGGTGAACTTGTAGTACGAGCGGTACTGCTCGAGCTGGCGGACCGTCGGCGAGATGATCGCGGGGTCCATGATGCGGATGGATGCCGTGGTTTCGGCATCGGCCCGCAGCTGACCCGGCTCAGCATTGGTGACCGCCTTGAAGTCGCTCTTCTGCAGTCCGTCGATGCCGTACGCCGCCTTCGTGGCGTCGATGTTGTGCTGGTAGTAGGGGCTTTCCAGCGTCTCCTGGTTGGGGCGCACCTGGAATTGGTTCACGAGGTACGGGTACGCGACCGTCACGACCAGCGACGAGACGATGAGCAGCCCCACCCCGATCAGCGGGAATCGCCAACGCCCGATGATCGCGGTGACGAAGAACAGGATCGCGACGATGACGGCCGCGATGGAGAGGATCTGCAGCCCCGGGATGATCGCGTGCACGTCGACGTAGCTCGCGCCGGTGATGCGGTCGCTCTTCTCGGTGAGTGTCTTGTAGCGATCGAGCCACAGACTCGCCGCCTGCACGAGCAGGTAGAGACCCGACAGCACAGCGAGCTGGATGCGTGCGGCTTTCGAGATGCGCAGCTCGCGCTGACCGACGCGCACCGATCCGTAGAGATAGGCGACGAGCACGGTGACCGCGAGGCACACCAGCAGCACCGCCGAGGCGAAACCGAGCACCGCGCTGAAGAACGGCACCGAGAACAGGTAGAAACCGGTGTCCATCTGGAACAGCGGGTCTGTCGTGCCCGTGTCGACACGGCTGAACCAGAGCCACACCGTCTCCCACTGGGCGGCGGCGGCGAAGCCGGAGAAGAACCCGAAGAAGACCGGGATGCCCCACATCGCGAGTCGGCGCAGCGGCTCGACGACCTCTTGGTAGTGATCGAGCTGCGACGTGAGCCGCGCGTAGACGGGCCGCAGTCGGTAGGCGAGCTGAATCGCGACGAACACCGGGATGGCCATCGCCGCGAAGCCCACGACGAACATGACGACGCGCGCCGTCCACTGCGTCCAGAGCACGCTCGAGAAGCCGAGCTGGTCGAACCAGAGCCAGTCGGCGTAGAGGCTGGCGAAGACGAAGAACGCCACCACGATGACCGCGATCACTGCGAGCGTGATGGCGATCGCGCGACGGAACGGGTTGGGCGTGGCCTGGTTCGGCGCAGAGGTCGTGGTCACCCACCCATCCTAAGCGGGGCAATTCCGAGCGGGCGCTGTACTCCTTCGACGGGCTCAGGAACCGGCAAACACTCAGGAACAGGTGGGAAGGGCGTCGAGGTCTCCCCCGCTGCGGATCGCCTCGAGCGCGGTGAGCGCGTCATCGAGCGTCTTCACCGAGAAGACCCGCAGCCCGGGCGGGATGTGACCGACGACCTCGTCGCAGTTCGCGTCGGGCGCGAGGAACCAGTCGGCGCCTGCGCCGACCGCGCCGTACATCTTCTGCCGGATGCCGCCGATCGGCCCGACGGTACCCGACGCATCGATCGTGCCGGTGCCGGCGACCTGCTCACCGCCGTTGAGCTCGCCCTCCGTGAGGGTGTCGATGATCCCGAGCGCGAACATCATGCCGGCGCTCGGTCCGCCGACGTTATCGAGCTGGATCGTCACGTCGATCGGGAAGTCGTAGTCGTGCAGCGTCGAGACGCCGATGAGCCACACCGTCTTGCCGTCGCTGACGCGCGAGGTCGGCGTGACCGTCTCGGTGAGCGTCTGTCCGCCACGGTCGACGGTGAGCTCCACCGGGGCTCCCGCGCCGTCGTTGATGATCGCCCGCAGCTCGTCGGTCTCGGTGATCGGCTGACCGTTGGCCGCACGGATGATGTCGTCGGGCTGCAGAATCCCCTTCGCCGCAGAACCGTCGGTCAGCGAATAGACCCGCACCATCGCCTTCACGTCGTAGCCGAGGTGCGTCAGTGCGGCCGCCGTCGCCTCCTTCTGCGAGTCGACCATCATGACCGCGCTCTCCTGGTTGCGCTGCTCGCTGCTCTGGCCCTGCGGGAACACATCGTCGATCGGCAACACGGCCTTGGACGGGTCGAACCACGCCAGCGCCAGTTCGAACCACGACGGGGCGCGTTCGCGCGACCCGACGACCTGCACCGTGAGAAGATCCAGTGCACCCTCGGTCGGATACGTCTCGGCGCCGGAGATCGAGATGAGCGGCACTTCCTTGCCGTCGGCATTCTGCACCGAGCCGAGGGTGTTGAACACCGGCCCCGGGCGCTGGATGACGAACGAGGGCTGCAGCACGGTCAGTGCGAGCAGCGCGAACAGGGCGACCGTGAGCGACCAGATGCCGACCGTCATGCCACGGGGCATCCGCCGTCGCGTAGCGGGAACGATCGTCGTGCCCTCGTCGAACAGTGCCACGGCGGACCCTTCCGGCCGGTCGTTCGCGATCGGCGTACAGACGACCTCTCGCCCGGAGCACAGAACGCGCCGCGGTGGAAGTCGTGCGACTAGCGTAGAACGCGACGAGATGAGCCTGCTGAAAGGCGCCTGACATGGCCGACGACGACACCCCCGACCGCTTCGATCCGAACGACTTCCAAGAGCTGCTGCGAGGTCTGCTCGGCGGCGCGGGTGGCGGCGCTGACGGCGTCAGCCTCGACCCCGAACAGCTCGCGGCGCTCTCGCGCATGGGCCTCGATCCCGCGATGCTGCAGCAGGTGATGGCGCAGATGCAGGCCGCGTTCGCGCAGAGTGGCAACGGCGGCGACGAAGGCATCGACTGGAGCGCCGCGAAGACGCAGGCGCTGCACCTCTCGAACAAAGACGGCCAGGGGATCTCGGCGGGCGACCGCACCGAGTTCGACCAGGCTTTCGGCCTCGCGACGCTGTGGCTGAGCGAGGCGACCACCATCTCGGAGCTCGCGGCTGCCCCCGTCGCGATCACACGTGGTCAGTGGGTCGAAGACACGCTGCCGGTGTGGCAGGAGCTCGCCGAGCCGGTCGCCGACTCGATCGCCGGCGCCCTGACATCGGCGATCAGCGACCAGACGCCGGAAGAGATGCAGCAGCTCGTGGCGGGCGCCGGCGCCTTCATGCGTCGCGTGGGCGGGTCGCTGTTCGCCGCGCAGCTGGGCGGGGTCATCGGGCGGCTCTCGCTCGAGGTCGTCTCGGGTGGCGATGTGGGCATTCCCGTCATGCCCGACGGCGTGGCGGCGATCCTGCCGCAGAACTTCGCCGACTTCGGGCGCGACCTCGACGTCACCGACGACCAGCTGGCCCTCTATCTCGCGACGCGCGAGCTCGCGCACGCGCGCCTGTTCCGGCACGCGCGCTGGCTGCGTCTGCACGTGATCTCGCAGGTGACGGAGTTCGCCCGCGGCATCCACGTGGACACGTCGGCGCTGGAAGACCTCGCGTCTCGGTTCGATCCGTCGCAGCCCGACGAGCTGCGCGCGCTGATCGAGTCGGGCGCGCTGCTGCCGCAGCGCACGAGCGCGCAGGATGCCGCGCTGACGCGGCTCGAGAATCTGCTCGCCACCATTGAGGGCTGGGTCGACGTCGTGACGGCGGATGCCACGGCACGCCTGCCCGAGTCGGCGAAGATCGCCGAGGCCGTGCGTCGGCGGCGCGCGGTGGGCGGCCCGGCCGAGCAGGCGATGGCGTCGCTCGTGGGGCTGGAGCTGCGGCCTCGACGCCTCCGCGAGGCGGCGGCGATGTGGCGCGCCGTGACCGACGCGGTCGGCACGGCCGCGCGCGACAGCCTGTGGGACTACCCCGACCTCATGCCCGGCCCCGGCGACATCGATGACCCGCAGGGGCTCATCACGCGGCTGCAGGCGCGCGCCTCTGGTGAGGCACCGCCGCGCGATGCGATGGACGACGCGATTGAGGCCCTTCTGGCCGAGGCCACGGCGGACGGCTCGGACGGCGACGCCTCGCCCGAGGATCCGCGCCCGGTGTAGCCGCCGGGCGCGTCCGCCGCCTCCTCCCCAGGGGCGGATCCGAGCCGACCGAGCCGGAAGCTGTGGATAGCCGCCGCAGGCGAGCGCGCGGGTCGGCAAGATCGGGGCATGCTGCGACTGTCCCTCTCCCACCCGCTGCTGTGGCGCACCGCGTCGTCGGTGCAGCTCGGCGACGAGCGCGCCGTGCGACTCGACGACGTCACCGCCTGGCAGGAGCAGTTGCTGGATGCGCTGCGCCAGGGCATCCCGGATGCCATGCTGCTGCCTCTTGCCCGCACGCTCGGCGCCTCAGCGGCTGACGCCGAGGCGTTCGTCTCGCGCATCAGCACCGCGCTGGCGCCGATCCCCGGCGTCGACCTGCCCGTGCGCGCCGAGCTGCCCGCCGACATCGGCTTCGGCGAGTCACAGGCCTTGCTGCAGGGGTGGCGAGCGAGCGGCCTCGACCCGCAGGCGGTCACCCGGTGGCGGGACGACCGCGTCGATCCGCTGGTGCCGACCATCGTCGTGGCCGACCGCCTGCTCGATCCCCGTCGGGCCGCGGCGCTGATGGCGACCGACACGATGCACCTGCCGATCGAGCTCGCCGGCGATCGCGTGCTGGTCGGGCCCGTCGTCGTCCCCGGGGTGACGGCCTGCCTGGCATGCCGTCAGGCGCATCGCACCGACGCCGATCCGCAGTGGCCGCTCGTCGCGGCGCAGCTGATCGGCCGCGAACGAGTGCCGACCGATGCCGGTGTGATCCTCGAGGCCGCTGTCCTCGCAGGGCGGCTCTTGCGCGCCGCAGCGGTCGGCGACGGCGGCGTCGGCGTGGGCGTGGGCGCCGGAACGGGCGCCGCGACGCTCTCGGTGACGCTCAGCTCCGCGGACGTGCGGCGGGTCTGGCACGCGCATCGCCCGCACGCACGCTGCCTGTGCCGATCTCCTGAAGAAAGCGCGAACGCTGACGCGGTCGCGATCCGGAATGCGCCGACGACGACAGCGACAGCGTTCGCGCGGCCCGCGTGATGCCGACGTAGGCGAGCCGACGCTCTTCGTCGATCTGCTCGAATCCCGTCGCGTACGAGATCGGCAGCAGACCTTCCGACATGCCGACCAGGTGCACATGGTCCCACTCCAGACCCTTCGCCGCGTGCAGCGTTGCGAGGGTCACGGTGCGCATCGCCGGCTCGTGCTGGTCGCGTCCACGCGACATCAGCTCGTCGGTGAACGCGCGCAGGCTCATCCCGGCGGGGGCCTCTTCGGCAAGCCGCAGCACGGCGGCCCGTGCCTCCCACGCGTCGCGCAGCGCGCCGCCGGCCGGCGGGGGCTCGTCGGTGAGTCCGAGTCCGCGCAGGATGTCACGCACGGTCGCGAGGAACGACGTCTCGATCGGCGCGACCGTCGCCGCGCGCAGCGCCATGACCGCCTGGCGCACTTCGGGCAGGTCGAAGAAGCGCGTGCCGCCGAGAACCGACGCCGCGATCCCACGCTTCGCGAGGGCCGCGAGCAGGGGCGCCGATTGCGCGTTCGCCCGATAGAGCACGGCGACGTCGTCGGGTGAGACGCCGCCCGCCAGTTGGGCCGCGATCGTTGCCGCGACGCCGTTCGCCTCGGCGGAATCGTCGGGGTACTCGGTGACCATGGGCTGCGGGCCGCTCTCGCGAGACGAGACGAGCGCGAGCGCGCCGGGGCGGCCTCGCATGAGGGCGTTCGCGACGCCCAAGATCGCCGGGTCGGACCGGTAGTTGCGCTCCAGTCGCACGACCTGGGCATCCGGATGCCGCCCGGCGAACTCGAGCAGGTAGCGGGGATCGGCGCCCGCGAACGAGTAGATCGTCTGACTCGCATCGCCGACCACGCAGAGGTCGCGGCGGTCGCCCAGCCACAGCTCGAGCAGCCGGTGCTGCAGGGGCGAGACGTCCTGGAACTCATCGACGGTCAGGTGCCGATACTGCTCGTGCACCGCCGCCGCGACGCGCGGCTCAGCCTCGAGCATGCCGGCGCACGCCAGCAGAACGTCCTCGAAGTCGAGCTGGCGGCGCTCGTCCTTGACCTTCTCGTACGCGCGCATGAGGTCGGCGAGCTTTCCCGCATCGAGGGCGCCGAGCCCGGTCGGGTGCGCCACGGCATCCTGCTCGATCGAGCGCATCGCGACCTTGCGCCACTCGATCCGGCTCGCGACGTCGCGCAGGGTCGCGGCGTCGAGGTGCAGGCGGAGCCCGTCGGCGGCCTGACCGAGCACGCGGATCTTGCGGTCGATGATCGACGGCGCCGTGTCGCCCGCGAGCTGCGGCCAGAAGAAGTTGAGCTGCGCCAGCGCCGTCGCGTGGAAGGTCCGCGCGGCCACGCCCTCGACGCCCAGGGCGCGCAGACGCCCGCGCATCTCGCCCGCCGCCTTCGACGTGAAGGTCACGGCCATGACGCGACCCGGCGAATAGGCGCCGGTGTCGACGCCGTGCGCGATGCGGTGCGTGATCACCCGCGTCTTGCCGGTGCCGGCGCCGGCGAGCACGCACAGCGGACCGCGCAGAATGGATGCCGCGGCGCGCTGCTGCTCGTCGAGCCCCGCGAGCGGGTCGGCGGAATCGCTCACGACGCCGCCTCGACCCAGTCGACGATGAGTCGCCGGGCGATCGAGGCGGGGCCGGGCAGGCCGAAGTCGGTGTCGCCGGCGAGGCCGGCGACGAGTTCGTCGCGGTCGAACCACCGGGCATCCACGATCTCGACCCCGTCGGGGCGGGCCGCGGCATCGTCGAGGGCGACCGCGTGGAAGCCGAGCATGAGCGACCGTGGGTAGGGCCACGCCTGCGAACTGCGATACCGCAGTTCGGTCACGGTGACGCCGGATTCCTCTTCGACTTCGCGCACGACCGTCTGCTCGAGCGACTCGCCCGCCTCGACGAATCCGGCGAAGGTCGAGTACATGTTCCGATCGGCCCACATGGCGTTCTTGCCGAGCAGCAGGCGCGTGCCGTCCGCCGACTGCACGGCGACGATCACCGCGGGATCGGTGCGGGGGAAGTGCTCGCGACCACACGAGGGGCAGTGCCGCGCCCATCCCCCGGCCCGCAGCTGCGTGCGCGCCCCGCACGCGGAGCAGAAGGGCGCATCGACGAGCCATCGTCCGAGCGAGACCGCTTCGACGAGCAGCCCGGCATCGCCCGCACCGAGATCGCCACCGACTGCACGCAGCGACGCCCAGTGCGCGCCCGCAGGCACCGGTGCGCGCAGCGGAGCGTCGGCATCGGGGCCGGTCACCGCCAGCAGCAGCGGAGCCGCGTCGGCGCTGCGACCGAGGAACGCCCACACGGCATCGGGATGCACATCCGCGGGCTGCACGAACTGAAGTCGCGAACCCGACTCGGCGATGAGCCCCTGGTCGCCGTGCACGACGACGACACGTGCGGCGGGGTCGAGGCGCAACCGCTCGACGAGATCCGTCTCGTCGCGCTCAACGGCGGCGCGGTCGATGACCGCGCGCGCCAGAGCGGGTGGCTGCGGGGTGTGGGATCCGGTCATGCGGGACCTCTCTTACCGGGCGTGGCGCGCGGGCGGACGGGGGTCACAGACCTACCCTGGGGGCATGGCACGCTCACCCCTCACTCTAGCCGCGTCGGTGACGTCGGCCCTGCCCCGCGTCGTCGTGACCGGGGTCAGCGTTCTGAGCGAAGGCGCCTCGGGCCGCTACGACAGCGCCATCGCCGAACTCGACGACGGTCGGCGCGTCGTGGTGCGCGTGCCCGTCGACGACGAGGCCGACGCCGACCTGCGCGCCGAGTCGCGTGCCCTGACCTCGCTGACGGCCGGCGTGCGCGCGGTGCTGCCCTTCGGCGCGCCCGACGTGCTCGGCGCGACGCGCGTCGACGGTCGGCACACGCTCGTGCAGACACTGCTGCCCGGCTATCGCGTCGATGCCGCGCACGTGCCCGCAGGCCCCGGCATCGCCCCCGCCCGCCCCCGGGCGCCCCCCCCGGCGGGGGGGTTAAACACTAACCCCGCCCCCCCG
>JASCPF010000064.1 GCA_029959325.1 Microbacteriaceae bacterium PS02068 | reverse complement strand
GGGCCGGGCTACGGTGGGTCGCTTCGTGGCGGGGGGGGGCGGTGCGGTCACCCCACGGCCCCCCGCGGGTCGATCAGTTCTGGTAACCGGCCTGAATCTCAGACAGGACCTCGTCGGTCGACTTGCCGTCGATCCAGCTGACCATGCCCTTCCAGAACGAACCCGAGCCGACCGTGGCCGGCATCAGGTCGGACGCGTCGAAGCGGGCGACCGTCTTCGGGTCCTGGAGGACCTTCATGGCGTCCGTCAGGAACTGGCTGGATGCCAGCGACGCATCGGCGCCGTTGTTGGCCGAGACCACGCCGCCGAGCTTCACGCGGGCATCCGCGAACTCAGGCGTCGACATGTACTCGACGACCTTCTCGACGTTCGGGTCATCCGAGAACCGCGTCACGAACTCGCCGCCGACCTCGACCGAGGACTCGCCCTCCTTGATGCCGGGCAGGATGAACGCGTAGACGTCACCGTCGGGAGCGACCTTGGGGGTCTCGCCCGCGGCGTTCTTCACCGTGAGGAAGTTCGCCGACAGGAACGATGCCTGGTGGGTCATCGCGCAGGTGCCGTCGGCGACCTTCGCGGCCACGTCAGCGAAGGCCGTCGAGTTGATGGTCTTCACGTCGCCGAAGCCGGCGTTGACGTAGTTCGGGTCGAGCAGGATCTTGCCGACCGCGTCGAAGGCATCCTTGATCGGCGCGTCGGTGAACTTCACTTCGTTCGCGACCCACTGGTCGTAGACCTCGGGCCCGGACTGACGCAGGACGAGGTCCTCGATCCAGTCGGTGCCCGGCCAGCCCGACGCGTCGCCCGACGCGAAGCCCGCGCACCACGGCGCCTTGCCGGTCTTCTCCTGGATCGTCTTCGTGAGCGCGAGCAGGTCGTCCCAGGTCTTGGGGATCTCGACGCCCCACTCCTTGAACTGCGCCGGCGAGTACCAGACGTAGCCCTTGACGTTGCCGAGCATCGGTGCGGCGTAGAAGGTGTCGTCCACGCTGCCGTAGGTCTTCCAGTCCTTCGACCAGTACTTGTCGACGTTGCTGGAGACAGCGTCGGTGGCTTCCTTGACTTCACCCGTCCCCACGAGCGACTTCAGCAGACCCGGCTGGGGAACGATCGCGATGTCGGGCGCCGATCCACCGGTGACCTTCGTGACGATGTTGCCCTCGAAGCCCTTGTCGCCCGTGTAGACGACCTTGATGCCGGTGTCCTTCGTGAACTTGTCGAACGACTGGCTCAGCAGGTCGGCCTCGGAACCGGTGATGCCGCCGGCGATCTGGACGGTGGTGGTGCCGCTGGCCTCGCCGCCGCCGTCGCCGCTGCTCTCGGCGCAGCCGGCCAGTGCCATCGCCGCGACTCCGGCCACGGCGATCGGCGCCATGATCCTGCGCCATTGTGTGGTGCGCATGTGATACCTCTCCTCGTTGAGTACGTGATCGGTGGGGTGAGCGCTGTCCGATCCCCCAGGAACCGATTCCACAAGACGCTATTGGATGGAGCCGAGCAGACACAAGTCGGAAACATAACAACTCGGTAACCGCCTTTTTCACGGCTTCTGGCGCGTACTACAGTGATCGCAACCGGTTCCACATTCGGTGCGTTCTGACGCGCGCCGTCCCGCTGCAGAAGACTCGAAGGAGAGCCGCCATGGCAGGCATCGCCGACGTCGCCGCTCGCGCGGGCGTCTCCAAGGCGACCGCGAGTCGCGCGCTGTCAGGGTCCGGCTACGTGTCGGACGTGACCCGGACGCGCGTGCGTCACGCCGCCGATGAACTCGGCTATGTGCCCTCGACCAGCGCGGTGAGCCTCGCGACGGGCCGCACGCAGAACATCGGCGTCGTCATGCCGTATGTCAATCGGTGGTTCTTCGCCGAAGTCCTCGAGGGCATCCAGCAGTCACTCCTCGAGCGGGGTCTGGATCTGACGCTCTACGACGCGAAGCCGGGCACCGAGGGCCGCGCGCGCATCTTCGACGACTTCCTCGCGCGGGGACGCTTCGACGGCCTCATCGCGGTGGGGCTCGAGCCCGTCGACCACGAGCTCGAACGCCTCACCCGCATCGGCCGCCCCATCGTGAGCATCGTCGGCGCGAGCAGCGACACGAGCGTCATCGCCGTCGACGACGACTACGCTGCCCGGCGCGCCACCGAGCACCTGATCGCGCTCGGCCACCGCGACATCGCCTTCGTGGGCGGGGCGCCCGAGAGTCACTGGGCGCATGTCGACCAGGAGCGTCTCGCGGGGTACCGACACGCCATGCGTGAGGCGGGCCTCGCGGAGTACGTGCGCCACGCCCACTCCGAGGTGACGATGCCGGGCGGCTACGCCGCCGCCGTCGATCTGCTCGGCGACGCACGACGGCGCCCCACCGCGATCGTCGGCGTGTGCGACGAAGTGGCGATCGGCGCGATCATCGCGTCGCGACGCCTCGGCATCCAAGTGCCCTTCGCCCTCAGCGTCGTCGGCATCGACGATCACGAGTTCGCCGACATGTTCGCGCTCACGACGCTGCAGCAGCTGCCGCGCGAACAGGGCATCGCGGCCGTCGAGGTGCTGCTCGCCGAGGTCGCCGACCCCGAACGCGCACCCACGACACTGCGGATCCCCTCGCGCCTCGTGGTGCGCAACTCGACGGCGGCACCGCTGGCCTCGGCATCCACCGGAGAATGACGAAAGCCCCCGGGAAGATCCCGAGGGCTTTCGACGTGCAGAGCGTGATTACTTGAGGGTAACCGTCGCGCCGGCGCCTTCGAGGGCCTCCTTGGCCTTCTCGGCGGTCTCCTTGTTCGCGCCCTCGAGCACGGCCTTGGGAGCACCGTCGACGACGGCCTTGGCCTCGCCGAGGCCGAGCGAGGTGAGCTCGCGGACGACCTTGATGACCTGGATCTTCTTGTCGCCGGCGGCCTCGAGGATGACGTCGAACGAGTCCTTCTCCTCCTCGGCCTCAGCGGCACCTGCGCCACCAGCGGCGCCGGCGACGGCGACGGGGGCAGCGGCGGTGACGTCGAACTTCTCCTCGAACGCCTTCACGAACTCGCTGAGCTCGACGAGGGTGAGGTCTGCAAACTGCTCGAGCAGCTGCTCGGTGGTGAGCTTCGCCATGATGTATCTCCTAGATGGATGGGGCGGATGCCCCGGGGTTTTGTGGAAAGAAGACGCCGTCCGCTCACGCGGCTTCGGCGGTCTCCAGCTTTTCGCGAAGCGCGTCGATGGTGGCCGCAGCCTTGCCCATCGTCGCCTTCATCATGCCCGCAGCCTTCGCCAGCAGAACCTCACGGCTCTCGAGCGAGGCGTACTTGTTGACCTCGTCGGCACTCAGGGCGTTGCCCTCGAAGATGCCGCCCTTGATCACCAGAAGCGGGTTGGCCTTGGCGAAGTCACGAAGAGCCTTTGCAGTGGCGACGAAGTCGCCGTGCACGAAAGCGACGGCCGAGGGACCCTTGAGGTCCTCGTCCAGCGCCGTGATCCCCGCGTTGTTCGCGGCGATCTTGGTCAGCGTGTTCTTCACCACGGCGTACGAGGCGTCCTGACGGATGTCGTTGCGCAGCTGCTTGAGCTGGGCGACCGTCAGACCGCGGTACTCGGTCAGCAGAACGGCGGTCGAGTCCTCGAAGTTCTTCGTGAGCTCGGCAACCGATGCGTCCTTGCGCGCCATGGTCACTCCTTGGATGTGTACGTGACGCCCCACGATGGTGGAGCGCCGCCGCCGAACCGCACCCTGGAATGCGAAAAGCTCCGGCGCAAGCGCACGGAGCTTCTGATCCGATTTCTCGGGAATCCTGTGACACCTGCGCGGGCCCCTGCACTGCAGAGCTTCGTCGGCATCCGCTTTCGCGCACACCGAGACCAGCGGTCTTTGGCTCAGATCAGTCTACGTGAGGCGGATGCCAGGGCAAAATCGCGGCGTCGACGGCCTGCCCTCTACTGTGGACGCGATGTATCGGATGATCTTGCCCGGCACCCTCGCCGACGTCGTCGCCGCAGAAGACGGCTCGGCCGCGAACGCCCGCGCCTTCGAGGCGGATGAGGCCGCGGCGCGGACGCGCGCCGACTACGGCCGAGTGTCGCGCTGGGCTCTCGGCCTGCTGGGTACGGCGGGCGCGCTCATCGGCGCCACGCTGCTGTCGGTCGCGGTGCTGATGGTCACCGCCACCACGGCGGACGCCGCAGGCATCCTTTTCAGCGCGATCGTCTCGATCGTCGCCGCGGCGATCGCCGTTCCCTCCATCTGGCTACTCGTCGCGCTCCACCGCTCGGGCAAGCGACTGGCGCGCGCCGCAGGCTACTGGGTGGGCTTGCCGTATCGGCAGGGGCGCCGCACCCCGGCGGCGGGCGACTGGTTCGCGGTGCGCTTCGTCGGCTTCTCGGCGGATCTCTTCCTACGTCTCATCACCTCCGTTCTGGCCGCTCTCGGGGCGATCTTCACGATCACCGGTGCCATACGGACCACGGTGACCGGCGGGGAGTTCGGCATGATCCTGCTCATGGCAGCCTGGTCGGTGATCCTCGTCGCCGTCTGCATCGGGCAGTTCGGCGGGGTGCAGCGCATCCAGAACGGCTACCTCGCCCGAGACCCGGCGTCCCTCACGCGCTAGTGTGATCGCCATGTCGCTCCCCCACGCGCCCAGGGAAGCCTCCGATGACATCGTCGCGGCGGAGCGCGGTGAGCGTGCCTCGCGCTCAGAGGCGACAGACGCCGGTCTCCGCGTACGGCGCGAGTACGCCGGGCCTTCGCGGCCGCTTCTGGCCGCCATCGCCGTGACCCTCGGCGGGGTCGCTCTGGTGCCGCTGATCCTTGCGCTGGATATGGCGGATGACGCGGCGGGGGACTCCACCGGGATGGTTCTCAGCATGGTCATCGGCCTCGCGCTCGTCGTGCTGCTGACCGGCCTTCCGGCGGCGGTGTTCGCCGTGCTGCTCTATCGCTCGGGTGTGCGCCTGCGGCGGGCGATCACATACTGGTCGCCGCTCCCCTCCGGCGTGCAGCAGAGTCGCTTTCGCGCCGGCCTCGTTCTGCGCATCGCTGTCGCGATCGTGTGCGGGGCACTCGCGACGTACATGCTCGTCGAGGCTGTGACGTTCAACGAACGAGAGCAGTCCCGCTACGTGCTGGCCACGCTCTGGTGGGAAGCCCTGCTCTTCGGCGCGGCGTGCGTCCTGCAGGTGCGCGGGGCCGTTCGCATCTGGCTCGACCGACGCTCGCGGGGTGTCGGTTCGGGCGAGGTCGCGGGTCGGGGTTAGCCTCGAAGACATGACTCCCGAGGCCTTCGCACGCGTGGCCCCGGAACTGGCATCGCGCATCGTCGCCGACTCGCGCGACCGCGTGGCCTGGATGCGCGCCCGCTCGCGCGGGATCACCGCCACCGACGTCGCGCAGCTGACGAGCCACACCTCGATCGCTCGAGCGGCGGATGCCAAGCTCGGCGGCGGCCCCGGATTCTCGGGCAACGCGTACACCGACCACGGCCGCAGGCGCGAGCCCGAGATCGCGGCCTGGGTCGCGGCGACCCATGGCATCCACCCGTCGTCGGCGCTGTTCCACGCCGTCGTCGAGAAGCGCCACCTCGCGACCCCCGACGGCATCATGGTCGACCCGGACGGTCGAGTGACTCTGGCGGAGATCAAGACGACGAACAAGACGTGGCGCTCGATCCCGCGCACGTACCTGCGGCAGGTCTGGTGGCAGCAGCACGTGCTCGGCGCCGAGCGCACGCTCGTCGTGTGGGAAGAGCACGACGGCTTCGTGCCCGTCGGCGACGAGCCCCGGTGCGCCTGGGTCGACCGCGACGAACGCGAGATCGGCCAGCTCGTGCGCCTCGCGACCGAGCTGATCGACGAGCTGTACCGGCGCACGACCCTTCGACAAGCTCAGGGACCGGTGGCAGCTCAGGGACCGGCATCCGCCGCGGCGGATGCCCCGGCATCCCGCCCGCGCGAGCCGTTCCGCGCCCTCGCCCTCGCCGACTGACGCCGCCCGCTGAGACCCGCTCTGCGCGCCGAGACCCCGGGTTCTTTCGGCGGGTCTCGGCGCCTGGACCGGGTCTCACTGTGGTGAGGCACCCACGCGCTCCGATAGTTGACACAGGTCAACGAGAGGCATATAGTTGACGAGTCTCAACGGTTGACGTCGATCAACCATTGCCGCTCGGCAACCAAGCCACTCCCGACGCACGCAACACCCGTGAAGGAACCTCTATGTCCGCAACCTCCCCCGACGTGGCCGAAAAGCCGCGCATGACACAGCGCCAGGTGCTCGAGGCCCTCTCGGGCCTGCTCCTCGGCATGTTCGTGTCGATGCTCGCCTCGACGGTCGTCTCCACCTCGCTGCCGGTCATCATCCACGACCTCGGCGGCAACCAGACGGCGTTCACCTGGGTCGTCACCGCGACCCTGCTCACGACGGCGATCTCGACGCCGATCTGGGGCAAGCTCGCCGACCTCACGAACCGCAAGGTGCTGTTCCAGCTCGCGATCGTCATCTTCGTGCTCGCGACGGCGGCGGCAGGGTTCTCCACCAGCCCCGAGATGCTCATCGCGTTCCGCGCGGTGCAGGGCATCGGCGCCGGCGGCCTCGCGGCCCTCAGCCAGGTGCTGATGGCCGACATCATCAGCCCGCGTGAGCGCGGCCGCTACATGGGTCTGTTCGGTGCGGTCATGGCCGTCGCCACGATCGGCGGCCCGCTGCTCGGCGGCGTCATCACCGACGCGTGGGGCTGGCGCTGGAACTTCTTCGTCGCGCTGCCGTTCGCGGTGCTCGCCCTGATCATGGTGCAGGCGACCCTGCACGTTCCGGCCCACGCCAAGAAGAAGACGAGCATCGACTACGTCGGCATCGTCCTGCTGTCGGCCGCTGTCTCGCTGCTGCTCATCTGGGTCACGAACGCGGGCACGACCAAGACCGGCGAGTGGTCCGACCTGGCGAACAACAACGACTGGTGGAGCCTCAACACAGTGCTCATGCTCGGTGGCGCGATTCTCGCCGCGATCCTGTTCGTGATCGTCGAGCTGCGCTCGAAGGAGCCCCTCATCCCGCTGACGCTCTTCCGCAACCGCACCTTCAGGCTGTCCGTGATCGCCTCGATCGCGACCGGCATCGCGATGTTCGGCGCGTCGGTCTTCCTGAGCCAGTACATGCAGCTCGCCCGCGGCGCGACACCCACCGAGGCCGGCCTCATGACGATCCCGATGATCGGCGGCCTGCTCGTCGCCTCGATCGGGGTCGGCGCCCTGGTCACCCGCTACGGCACCTGGAAGCCCTACCTCATCGTGGGTTCGATCCTGCTGATCGCCGGTTTATCGCTGCTGTCGACGATCCACTACGACACGAACTTCTTCCTCGTCTCGGTCTACATGTTCCTGCTCGGCGCGGGCGTCGGCATGACGATGCAGAACCTCGTGCTCGTCGTGCAAAACTCGACCCGGCCCGAGCAGATCGGCGTCGCGAGCTCTGGAGTCACGTTCTTCCGCAGCCTCGGTGGCACGATCGGCGTGTCGGTGATGGGCGCGGCCCTCGCCGCCCGGGTGATCGACCTGGTCGCCGACCGCAAGGACGACATCGGCACCGCGCTGGCGAGCCTCGGCGACAAGGCACCCTACTGGGCCGAGCAGCTGCAGTCGGGGTCGCTGCCGAAGGTCTCGGCCATGCCCGAGGCGCTGCGCATCGTGTTCGAGGACATCTATGCGAACGGCATCTCGCACTCGTTCCTGATCGCCGTGCCGTTCGCCGTGATCTCGCTGATCGCGATCGTGTTCCTGCCGAACAAGCCGCTGACCACGATGACCACGACCGAGCGCCTGCAGGCGAGCGAGGCCGACTTGGCCACCGTCTCGGTGCCCGAGGCCATGGCGACGCTCACCGCGACCGGCGCCGTGCAGAAGGTGGATGCCTCGGGCACCCGTCGCGGCGATGACACCGACGCCCGATAGGGTCTGACCGTGACCAGCGACGACCTCCAGGCCCGCACCGACGCGGTGCGGGCCCTGGAGTCGGAGTTCAGCGAGCTGATCACGCGGATGCGCCGCATCCTCACCGAGAACGCCGCCCGTGTCAGCCCCGGCATGCTGCCCGGCGCCTACAAGGTCTTCACGACCATCGTGCGTCACGAGAACATCTCGCAATCGGCCCTCGCCGACCTGCTGGTGCTCGACAAGGGCCAGCTGAGCCGTGCGGTGCGCGAGCTCGAGAAGCTCGGACTCATCCAGCGCACCCCCGACCCCGAAGACCGGCGGGCGAGCATCCTCTCCCCCACCGCGCACGGACTCGAGCGGCTCGCCGCCGCCCGCGCCCCCCAGGAGAACTCGCTGCTGACCGTGCTCGAGGAGTGGCCGATCGACGAGATCCACAGCCTCACCCGGCTGCTGAACGCCCTCCAGACGGGCATCACTCCGTCCGCGTGATCGGGTTCGGGCCCGCGCCCTCTGCCCGGCCCCCGATCGACCTCCGCAGAGAGCACTTGCGACTTTCGTCGCAGGTGCTTTTGCCGTCCGTAGCACCGGCGTAACACGGCCGAGACAATCCCACGATTGACTGGGGGCACCCAGGCATCCTGCTGCCATCGTCGACACGCACGTGGAAGGAGCGACCATGATCTTCCGGCCGCTGCGCGCCGCATCCGCACCGGATGATTCGCCCGAGATCGCCCCGGTTCCCGAAGAGATGCGCGCCGTCGTCTTCGACGCTCCGGGCGACGCCGACGTGCTGCGCGCTGCGGTCGTGCCGACGCCCGCTCCCGTGCTCAGCGAGCTGCTCGTGCGGGTCGTCGCGGCCGGGATCAACCCCATCGACGCGAAGACCCGATCGGGCGCCGGCGTGAGCAGCGCGATCACCGAGTTCCCGAGCACGCTCGGGTTCGACTTCAGCGGCGTCGTGGTGTCGTCACCCTACGAATCGCACCCGCTGCCGGTCGGCACCGAGGTCTTCGGAATGGTGCCCTTCCCCCGTTCGGGCGGCACATATGCCGAGTACGTCGCCGTGCCCACGCTGTCGGTCGCGCGCAAGCCCGCTTCGCTGTCGCACGTCGAGGCCGCCGGCGTGCCGCTCGCGGCACTGACCGCGTGGGGCCTCGTCGTCGAGACGGCCCACGCGCACGAAGGCCAGCGGATCCTCATCCACGCCGGAGCGGGTGGGGTCGGGCACTTCGCCGTGCAGCTGGCCGCCTATTTCGGGGCGCACGTCACCGCGACGGGGTCGGGCAGCAACCTCGCGTGGCTGCGCGAGCTCGGGGCATCCGTAGTCATCGACCGCAACACGATGCGCTTCGACGAGGTCGCGGGCGAAGTCGATGTCGTCATCGACCTCGTCGGCAACGTGCACGACGAGACCGGCACCCGCTCGCTCAGCGTGCTGCGACCGGGCGGGCTGTACATCCTCGTGCCCACGGGTTCGTGGCCGGGCTATGCCGCCGCCGCCGCGGAAGCGGGCATGCGGACGACCTCCTACAAGGTGATCCCCGATGGGGGCGTGCTCGCGACGATCGCACGCCTGCTCGAGTCGGGGGCCATCCACGTGTTCGTCGATCGCGTCTTCCCGCTCGCCGAGGCGGCGAGCGCCCATCGCGAGCTCGAGAAGGGCCGCACGCGCGGCAAGATCGTGCTCGCCGTCGGGGATGCCTGACGACGCCTCACCCGTCATACGACGAGGACGCGCCGCCCTTCCGCGACGATCTCGTCGGCCACCGCGTCGAGCAGCTGCGAGCGCAGATTCCACTGCTGCCAGTACAGCGGCACGTCGATGCCGGGGCCGCCCAGACGCACCAGACGTCCGGCGGCGAGGTCATCGGCGGATTGCAGCAGCGGCAGCAGCGACCAGCCGAGACCCCACCGGGTCGCGGCGGCGAAATCGTGCGACGCCGGCACGTGGTGCCGCGGCGGCAGCGCCGGGTCGACGCCGCGCGCGACGAGCCAGCGCGTCTGCAGGTCATCGCGGCGGTCGAAGTCGATGAGCGGCGCTCGGGCGAGTGCGGCAGCGGTGGCGGTCGCACCGGTGGCGGTCGCACCGGCGGTCGTGCCGCCGGTGACGTCCGATAGCCAGGTCGCGACGAACTCGGGCGTGGCGACTGCCTCGTAGCGCAGCACGCCGAGTTCGCGCACGCGACAGCCACCGACGGGCGCGGCGCGCGAGGTCACCGCGCCCGACACGGTGCCGTCCTCGAGCATGCCGGCCGTGAAGCCCTGGTCGTCGCGGTGCAGGTCGAAGACGACCGGATGCCTCGCGCTCAGGCGCGCCAGCGGCGGCAGGAACCACGTGGCGAGCGAGTCGGCGTTCACCGCGAGGGGCATCGTGATGCGGGGCGCGCCGTCTCCGATCGAGGTCGCGGCATCGTGCTCGAGCAGGGCGACCTGCCGCGCGAACCGCACGACGGCGTGGGCCGCGGGCGTCGACCGCAGCGGTTTCGACCGCACGAGCAGCACGCGTCCGACCTCGTGCTCGAGCGCGCGGATGCGTTGACTCACGGCCGACGGGGTGATGTGCAGCCGAAGTGCCGCGGCCTCCATGCTGCCGGCGTCGAGCACGGCGGCAAGAGTCGCGGCGCCGAGCGCGGGGATGGGCATGATGAAGCTCCGCTCATGCAGGTGAAGAATCCTGAACTGGACTGTATCACCGCGCGCGCCTAGCGTCGGAGCGTGATCTCCTCCGTCCTCGCCGGCATCGGCCTCGGCCTCTCGCTCATCGTCGCCATCGGCGCGCAGAACCTGTTCGTGCTGCGTCAGGGCATCCGCCGCGAACACGCCACCGCCGTCGCGGCGGTCTGCGCGGCGTCGGACGCCGTGCTCATCGCCGTCGGGGTGTCTGGCCTCGGCGCGATCCTGCACGCCGTGCCCTGGCTGATCGATGCGGTGCGCTGGGCGGGCGCCGCGTTCCTCACCGTCTACGCCGTGCTCGCCGCACGGCGGGCCCTGCGCCCGAGTGGAGACGCGCTGCGGGTGCAGGCGGCCGACGACGAGGCATCCGACCGCACGACACGCCCCGCGACGCACCCCGCGCGCACCGCGACGCGCCTGGCGCCCGTGCTGCTCACGTGCCTCGCCCTCACCTGGCTGAACCCGCACGTGTACCTCGACACGGTGTTCCTGCTCGGGTCGGTCGCCAGCACCCACGGCGACGCCCGGTGGTGGTTCGCGGCGGGCGCGATGCTGGCATCCATCGTCTGGTTCTTCGCGCTCGCGCTCGGCGCCCGCCACCTCGGTCGTGTGCTCGCGACGCCGCGGGCGTGGCGCATCCTCGACGGCATCATCGCGGTCGTCATGTTCGCGATCGCGGTCAGTCTCGTCTGGCCGCACTGACGCGTCTGGCCGCACGGCATGGGCTGGCCGCACGGCATGGCTGGCCGCACGGCATGGCTGGCAGAGGGGCGTCCGGCGCGGCAGGATGGCACGCATGAGGCGCATGCACGTCACGGTGAGCGGCGAGGTCCAGGGTGTCGGCTACCGCTACACGATGCAGCACGTCGCGCAGCGCGCGGGCGCGACGGGCTGGGTGCGGAATCTGCGGGACGGGCGGGTCGAAGCGGAGATCGAGGGTGCGGATGCCACGGTCGACGCCGTCCTCGCGTGGATGGCCGAGGGCCCGCCCGGCGCCCGGGTGACCGGCGCGCAGGTCACCGAGATCTCCCCCGCCGGCGGTGCGGGCTTCGCCGTCGCCCGCGACGGGTGATCACCCGCTCTCGAGGATTGTGCCCGGGTACGCAAAAGGGGCCCCGCCTGCGGCGGAACCCCTTTCGCGTGTCTGCGACTGTGTCTGCGATCAGACGAGGCTGTTGACGTCCAGCGGGATGCCGGGGCCGAACGTGGTCGACACGGCACCCTTCTGGATGTAGCGACCCTTGGCGCTCGAGGGCTTCAGACGCACGATCTCTTCGATCGCGGCCTTGAAGTTCTCTTCGAGCTGGTCGGCCGTGAACGAGGCCTTGCCGACGACGAAGTGCACGTTGGCGTGCTTGTCGACGCGGAACTCGATCTTGCCGCCCTTGATCTCCTCGACGGCCTTGGCCGTGTTCGGGGTGACGGTGCCGGTCTTGGGGTTCGGCATGAGGCCACGGGGTCCGAGGACCTTGCCGAGGCGACCGACCTGGCCCATGAGCTCGGGCGTCGAGACGGCCGCGTCGAACGCGGTCCAGCCTGCGGCGACCTTCTCGATGAGCTCGGCGCCGCCGACCTCGTCGGCGCCCGCGGCGATCGCGGCCTCAGCGGCCGGACCCGTCGCGAACACGATGACGCGCGCGGTCTTGCCGGTGCCGTGGGGCAGGATGACCGTGCCGCGGACCATCTGGTCTGCCTTGCGCGGGTCGACGGCGAGCTTCAGCGCGACCTCGACGGTCGAGTCGAACTTCGCCGAACCGGTCTCCTTGGCGAGGCCGACAGCCTCGGTGGACGTGTAGAACTTGTCGCGGTCGATCTTCGCCGCTGCTGCTTCGTAAGCCTTTGACTTAGCCATGATCCTTATTCCCCTCAGCCCGCGACCGTGATGCCCATGGAACGGGCGGTGCCGGCGATGATCAGCGAGGCGGCCTCGATGTCGTTCGCGTTCAGGTCGGGCATCTTCGTCTCGGCGATCTGACGGACCTGGTCCTTGGTGAGCTTCGCGACCTTGGTCGTGTGGGGCGTGGGCGAACCCTTGGCCACACCGGCCGCCTTCTTGATGAGCTCCGCCGCGGGCGGGGTCTTCAGGATGAACGTGAAGCTGCGGTCCTCGTAGACGGTGATCTCGACGGGGATGACGTTGCCGCGCTGCGACTCGGTCGCGGCGTTGTACGCCTTGCAGAACTCCATGATGTTCACGCCGTGCTGACCGAGCGCGGGGCCGATCGGCGGGGCGGGGTTTGCGGCGCCGGCGTTGATCTGAAGCTTGATCAGGCCGGTCACCTTCTTCTTCGGTGCCATTCTCTTTCCTTTCCTCGAATCGGATGCCGAGGCATCCTCTTCTCCCACAGCGCCGGCATCTCCGGCTCGTGGTCGTCTGCGCGCACGCCGAAACGTCGCACAAACCTCATGAGTCTAGCCGATCTTCCTGAGAGGCGCGTTACTCGTCGCGATGCCGCAGGGCGATCCGCTCGCCGAGCTCGCGCAGCGCCCGGCGTACCTCGACGGGCTCGATCACCTCGATGACATCCGCCCACCCCGCGAGCTGCTCGGCGAGGGCGGGCACGCTCTGCGCGCGCACCTGCAGGCAGTCGTCGTCCCCGTCGACGGGGCTCGCCTGCCGGCCGAATCGATCGCGCAGCGCGCGGAAGGCCCATGGCTCTGGGCGGACGACGGCGCGCGCCTCGCTGCGAAGCCCCTCGACTTCGTCGACCATGCGCCGCCACTGCGCGGGTCCGTCGAAGCCATCAGGCGGCGCGCCGCTCTCGTCGAGCACGTCGAGCGCGGCGATCCGGTCGACGCGATAGGTGCGGATTCCGCCTGGGTCAGCCACCCCGCCTTGCGGGGGCGCCCCGAGCACGTACCAGCGGGCACCGCGACTGCCGACCACCAGCGGCACGAGCACCGACGATGCCGAGCCCCGCGCACCCTCGTAGTCGAGCCGCACCAGGCGGCGGTCGGCGATCGCGCTCTGCAGCCGCGCGACGAGCGGTCGCTCACGCGCGTCGTCGGGGTCGCCCCACGACGCGTCGTGCACGGTCGCCTCGGCCACCCGCCCGGCCTTCTCGCGGAAGGTCGAGGGCACGGCGTGCACGAGCTTTCGGACGGCGGCAGCGTGCTCACCCGCGCCCGCCCCGGTCTGACTGAGGCCGATGAAGAGGGCCGTGACCTCGCCCTCGGTGAGCCCCGTGAGGTCGGTGCGCGCACCGCCGACGAGTCGCCAACCGCCCCCGCGGCCGCGCGTCGGATAGATCGGCACGCCCGCCATCGCGAGCGCCTCCAAGTCACGACGCGCCGTCGGGACAGAGACTTCGAGCTCGGCGGCCAGCTCTGCGGCGGTGATCTGCGGGCGCCCCTGCAGGAAGAGAAGCGCCTGGATCAGCCGGTCGGCACGAATCTCGACATCCTCTCGTAAAAGTGATCAGAAGGTGATCACTTCACGATCGAGCATAGAAGGTGACCGCTGTTCCGAACGAAGGAGAAACCGATGTTCCGTGGCCTTGCCAACCTCAACCTCGTCGCCGACGACATGCCGGCCGCCGTCGCCTGGTACACCACCGTGTTCGGCGAGCCGCCCTACTTCGTGCGTCCCGAGCAGGGCCCGCCGCAGTATGCGGAGTGGCGGTTCGGCGATGACGACGACGAGTTCGCGCTGATGGATGCCCGCTTCCGCCCCGCGCTCGATCGACCGGGCGGCGCCCTCGTGAGCATGCACGTCGACGACATCCACGACGAGATGGGGCGGCTGACCGATCTCGGTGCCGCGGAGTTCGACCCGATCACGCCGCGCGCAGAGGGCTGGTGGTCGGCATCGGTCACCGACCCGTTCGGCAACCTCATCGGCCTCATCCAGAGCCCGCACTGGGCCGCTCAGCACGACGGCTGAGCGCATGCCAGACTGAGCGCCATGAACGGGGGCACCGCAGCAGCGCTTATGAGCATCGGCGACTTCTCGCGGTACTCGGGGCTGAGCGTGCGCATGCTGCGCCACTACGCCGAGCGGGGCGTGCTGGTTCCCGCCGAGCGCGACGATCACAGCGGCTACCGGCGCTACGCGCCCGCCCAGCTGGCCGAGGCGGCGCGGGTGCGGATGCTCCGCGACGCGGGGTGCGGCGTCGCTGCGATCGTCGAGCTGCTGCCCCTGTTCGCGCACCCCGATCTACTCCGCCCTCTGCTGCAGCTGCACCTCGACGACCTGCAGGCCGAGGCGCAGCGCGTCGCAGACCGGCGCACGTTGGCGGCGAGCCTGCTTGCCGACCTCGACGCGGGCACGCCGCATCTCGACGTGCGCGAACGGATCTTTCCGTCCGTCCGGGTGCTGTTGCTGCGGCGGACGGTCGCTGACTATCCGGCTGAGGGTGACCTGTGGACCGGATTTCGCGAGCCGGTCGCCACCCTCAGCGCCGGCGATCATGGCGTGTTCGGCGACGTAGGTGGCGCCACCTACTTCGACGACGAATACCGCGATGCTCACGTCGAGATGGCGATCTGGCGCGAGTATCGGGGCGACACCGTGCCCCGTGGCGGCTACGAGATCGCCGAACTCCCCGAGCAGCGAGTGGCGACCGTGACCCACCGGGGCGCGTTCGACACCCTCAGCACGGCGACCGCGGTGGCCGGCGCCTGGGTCGCCGAACATCAGCGCGTGCGCACGGGCCCGCTGTTCAACGTGTACGTGCTCGGTCCCGGCCGCGATCCCGACCCGTCGCATTGGATCACCGAGGTCAACGTGCCGATCGCGTGAAGTCGCGCTTGACTCTCACACTGTGGCAGATCCGAGACTCGGTGGAGCCGGCCGTTCGGCCGACGCACGCTGAGTGAGAGGACTCGGACCATGACCGACCATGTGAACTACTTCGAGATCGGCACGACAGACCCCGAGGCCGCCACGGCCTTCTACGGCGACACGTTCGGGTGGACGTTCGGCCCGATGGCGCCCGGTGGCTACGGCATGATCGGCGACGCGGGGAACGGCGGCGGCCTTTGGGACTCGACGGGCGTCGGCGGTGGCAGCTGGGCGGTCTTCTACGTCGAAGTCTCCGACATCGAAACCACGATCGAACGCGCCACCCGGAACGGCGCCGACACCGTCACCCCCCTCGTCGACAACGGGACGATCCTGTTCACGCACCTGCGCGACCCGCTCGGCAACCGTTTCGGCGTGTGGCAGCGCAAGACGCAGGACTGACCGAACGACGAAGGGGGTGGATGCCTCGGCATCCACCCCCTTCGTGTGAAGAGACGTGTTACTGCTTGGTGACCTGGTCGAACGAGAGCTCGACGGGGGTCTCGCGCTCGAAGAGCGACACCAGGACGGTGAGCTTGCCGCGCTGCGGGTCGATCTCGCTGATCGAGCCGGGCAGACCCGCGAACGAGCCCTCCTTGATCGTGATCGTCTCGCCGACCTCGAAGTCGACCTCGGTGATGACTGAGCGCTGCTGCGTCGCCGAGCCCTTGGCGCCGCCCTTGGTGGGCGCCACCTCGGCGACCTGCACGAGCGACTTGAGCATGTTGAACGCCTCTTCGAAGCGCAGCGGCGTCGGGTTGTGGGCGTTGCCGACGAAGCCGGTGACGCCGGGCGTGTGGCGGACGACCGACCACGTGTCTTCGTTGAGCTCCATGCGCACGAGCACGTAGCCGGGGATCCGGACGCGCGTCACCATCTTGCGCTGACCGTTCTTGATCTCGACGACGTCCTCCATGGGGACCTCGATCTGATAGATGTCCTCTTCGACCTCGAGCGAGTTCTTGCGCTGCTCGATGTTGGCCTTCACCTTGCGCTCGAAGCCGGCGTAGGAGTGCAGGACGTACCACTTGCCGGGCAGCTCGCGCAGCTCGGCGCGGAAGGCCTCATACGGGTCTTCCGGCTCGGCATCCTCGTCGGCGGCGTCTTCGACGTCGTCGATCACAGCCTCGGCGCCCGCGACCTCGGCGACGAACTCGTCGTCGAGCACGGACGCGTCGGGCTCGCCGTTCACGTCGGGGCCGTCGTAGGGCGAGACCTCGTCGGCCGCGGCGGCGGCCGCTTCGGCCTCTTCCTCGGCCAGCGAGTCGTTCAGGACCTCGGCGGCGGCTTCCGCCTCGGCGGCCTGGTCGAGTTCGAGTGCGTCGTTCACGATGGCGTCTGCCTCCGGGTCGTCGATGTCGATGTCGTCGTCCTCGTCGCTGTCGAGGTCGTCCTCGTCGACCACGTGCACGGCGAGGTGCTCTGCAGGCGCGGAAGACAGCTCTTCCGCGGCGAGGATGTTGCCCTCTTGGGCTTCGTCGTCCTCGCTGGACTGCTCGGCAGCGGTCGCCCAGTCGGCGTCGTCGGTGTACTTCTCAGACACGTGCGTTCTCTTCCATCGGGGGTGGTGCGGGGGCGGCGAGCCGCTCAGCGGGGAACGCCGAAGACGACGTTCACCACCCAGGTGAAGAGCAAGTCGAGGCTGTACACGATCGCCATCATGACGACGACGAAGCCCAGGACGACCAGCGTGTACTTGACGAGCTCCTGGCGGGTCGGAGTGACCACCTTGCGGAGCTCGCCGAACACCTGGCGGATGAAGAGGGCGATCCGCTGGAAGAAGTTCAACTTCTTCTCACGGGGCGCGCCGCCTGCTGCGACGACGTCGCCGTGCGCCTCTTCCTGGACCATGTACCCACCCATATGAATTGCTCGGACTTACTTCCGCCTCAGCGTGTGCTGATGCGCGCAGGGCGGACAGGAATCGAACCTGCAACCTGCGGTTTTGGAGACCGCTGCTCTGCCAATTGAGCTACCGCCCTAGAGATCTTCAGACCTCACGGGTAAAACCTGACTCACGCCAGCCCGAGGGCATGGCAAAAGAGTGCAGATTTCAACTGCTTCACTCAGTCTACGTCATCGCCCCGCGGCACGCGAACGGCCGGCGAGCGCTCAGTACTGCTGCACGCCGTAGCGGTCGGGCTCGGCGCCACGACTGAACTCGCGCCCCGACAGCGACGTCGGGGTGATCTGCACGTAGTTGTACTTCACGGTGGGAATCCACGGCTTGAGCGGCAGCGCATCGGCCGCAGCGACCTCGTCCGCGGTGTCGAGACGGCGCGCCGAGCCGCGGACGACGACGCTCCAGGCATCCGTGTCGGTGTACTCGTCGACTTCGAAGAGGACGGCATGGTTGATCGTCAGTTCGGTCAACTTGCTGCCTTCGGCCGTGCGGAAGACGATGGTGTCACCGTCGAGGGTGTAGTTCACCGGGAAGATGTCGAGCACCTCCCCGACCTGCGTCACGAGCCGGCCCAACTGCTGCTCGGCGAGGCGATCCCAGCATTGCCGGTCGTCGAGTGGAGCGACCGCGCGCGATGTGTGTTCCATGACCCCATCCTGCCCCTGTCTCGCGGCGGCGGACAGGGGCGGGGGCAGGGGAAATCAGCTCGGACCGGCTATCGGGTCGCGAGGACGAAGCCCTGTGCGAGGCTCTCGTCAGGTCGCGGAGACCGTTCGAGAGTGGCGACGGGGGTGAGCCCGACGGACTCTGCGGCGGCGGCGATATCTCCGACATTGTGGAGGAACGCGTGCAGGTCGACCTCGTGACCGTATGCCCGGGTATTGGTTCGCACGCCGGTCCCGGCTTGGAACCCCAGCAGCACTCGGCCGCCCGGACGAAGGACGCGACGCAGTTCGGCCATGATCGCGCTCACCGTGTGCGGCGGAGTGTGGATGATCGAGTACCACGCAAGGACTCCGTCGAACTCGTCGTCTGGGTACTCGAGTGCCGCGAGGTCCCCGACCGAGATGGTGATCTCCGGATGCCTCGCTTGCGCCTGCGCGACCATGGCCGGGGACAGGTCGACCCCCTCGAGCCGCAGCGACGGGTTCACGCGAGCCAGGTAGGTGAGCATCCTGCCCGCGCCACAACCCGCATCGAGCACACGCGCATCGGCCGGGAGCTGAACGACGAACTCTTCGACCATTGCAAGATCCAGTGGCGCCTCGTACCGGGTGTCGCTCAGTATGCGTGCGTAGCTCTCCGCCACCAGGTCATACATCGCCCGTGTGCGAGGGATCCAGTCCTCGGTCATTTCTCGACGATAGCCATCGTCCGTCACCACGGACTCAGGCGGTCGGCTTCATGTCGTAGGTGATCCAGGGCGTCGCTACCGCGTGCGCGTCATAGACAGAGCGGGCCGCGGCGTTGTCGGCCGCGGTGATCCAGCGCACGACGCTGGCGCCACCTTTGCTCGCATAGTCCGCGGCGTGGTCCAGCAGCGCACTCGCAGCACCCGACCCACGCGAATCCGGGGACGTGAAGAGGTCGTCGAGATAGAGCCCCAACGTGGCCGAGGAGGGCCGCGCGAACCAGCGCATGTTGGCCAACGCGACTGCGCGATCATTATCGTCGACGGCAACAAGGCCAACGAGGCCGTGTGCACCATCCCGCACCCACTGCCACGTCGACGCAACCGCGTTCGGGTCGTCGGGCAACGTGTAGAACGCGCGATATCCGGAGTAGAGACGAACCCATTCAGCCTCATCACGAGGCTCCACCATCCGAACGTGAACGCTCACCCAATCTCCCTACAAGTCGGCTCTACGTGACGAGATCTCGGGATCGAACCATCCGAACCACCGGTATCACGACCCCCGACATGTGCTGCGCCCGCTGAGCACCGTCGCGCTCGAAGCCGTTGCGGCGGTAGAACGCCTCCGCCCGAGGGTTGTCGTCGAGCATCCAGAGATAAGCCGGTTGATCACCGATTGCAGCAACCAAGAGTTCCTGCCCTGCTCCCGAACCGTAAACCGCCTCCAAGAGGTAGATGCCCTCGAGCTCGCGCGTCACAGGCCGGTCATCGTCTCGACCATCGCTCGACGTCGCCCAGCCGACGATGCCAGTCGCGGACTCAGCAACGTAGACGTCTGTGATGTCATCTTCGATGATCGCTGCCCAACGCGACGCGCGCGGCTCCACCTCCAGGCCAGCGAGAACGTCGGCCGGTAGCTGTCCGGAGTAAGCCTCACGCCAGGCTTCAACGTGCACCACCGCTATCCCACGAGCGTCTTCCACCCTGGCAGCGCGCACACGGATCTCGGACGCCGGCTCATCGATGATCAGGGTCACCAGCTCATCGTGCCAGCGAAGGCCGCGCCAACCGAAATGTCCAGATGGACACCCTCGACATTTCATTTGCGAAACGGAAATCTTCAAGGAAACCATTGTAGGGATCGGTTCAGGATGTCCAACCGTCACCCGTCATAGCGGGCATGGCGAAGGCAACTTGTCCATCGCCACACAGATCCCCAACTGCGAGATGTGTCCGCCTGGCTATCGCACCATGCGCGCG
>JASCPF010000063.1 GCA_029959325.1 Microbacteriaceae bacterium PS02068 | reverse complement strand
AGCGACGCCGGACGAGCCGCGCGAGCGGCGCGATGACTGGCGTCGGGCCAGCCGCCGGGCGGGGCGGCGACGACGTCCGCCGGCTCTGCGGGCGCGACCGCGGGTGTCTCGTCGGACTCGACGGGCGCGGACCCTGACCCGCGCTCGGTCGACGCGTCGCTCGCAGCGGGGTTCGACGGCGGCGCCGGCAGCGGCGGAGGCCGACGCATCCGCTAGCGCCCCTCCTCGGCGACGGCGGAAGTCTCAGCCAGGGCCTGCAGCACCTGCGGGATGATCTGGTAGACGTTGCCACAGCCCAGCGTGATGACGTAGTCGCCCGCGCGCGCGACCGACGCGGTGTAGTCCGCGGCCTGCTGCCAGTCGGCGACGTAGTGCACGTGCGACGGATCGGCGAACGCGCCGCTGACGAGCTCGCCCGTGACCCCCGGCACCGGATCTTCGCGGGCGCCGTACACATCGAGCATGACCGTGTGATCGGCGAGCGTCTCGAGGACCTCGGCGAACTCGCGGTACATCTCCTGCGTGCGCGAGTAGGTGTGCGGCTGCTGGATCGCGATGATCCGCCCCTCGCCCACGACCGTGCGTGCGGCAGAGAGCGCCGCGGCCACCTCGGTCGGGTGGTGCGCGTAGTCGTCGAACACGCTCACACCGCGCTCGACGCCGTGCAGCTCGAAACGGCGGACCGTGCCGGCGAAGCCCTCGACCGCGCGCAGCGCCGGTTCGAGCTGGTGACCGAGCGTCAGCAGCACGGCGACAGCGCCCGCGGCGTTGATCGCGTTGTGCGCGCCCGGCACGGCGAGGCGGCCGTCGACCGAGACGCCGCGGTGGGTCAGCGTGAAGGAGACCGGGCCCTCGGTGACGACGGCCGACACGCGGACGTCGGCCGAGGCATCCTCACCGAACGTCACGATGCGGGGGTGCGTCAACGCGGCGGCGACCCGTCGTGCACCGGGGTCGTCAGAGCTGATGACAACGGCCTCACGCGCCTCGTTGCCGAACGTGGCGAAGGCATCGTAGAACGCGTCGCGCGTGCCCCAGTGGTCGAGGTGGTCGGGATCGACGTTCGTGATGAGCGCGATCGAGGTGTCGTAGAGCAGGAATGTGCCGTCGGACTCGTCGGCCTCGATCACGAAGAGGTCGTCGGCACCCGTGCCGCTCGACACGCCGAGTTCGGCGATGACTCCCCCGCTGACGAACGTCGGGTCTTCGTCGAGCGCGCGCAGGGCGGTGACGAGCATGCCGGTCGAGGTCGTCTTGCCGTGCGCGCCCGCGACGCTGACGAGCCGACGTCCGCCGATGAGCCAGTGCAAGGCCTGCGAGCGGTGGATGACGTGCAGTCCGCGCTCTTTGGCGAGCAGGAACTCGGGGTTCTGCGGCCAGATCGCGCCCGTGTGGATGACCGTGTCGACATCGTCCGGAAGGTTCGCCGCGTCATGACCGACGTGCACGTCGGCGCCGCGCGCGGCGAGGGCCTGCAGTGCTGCGCTGTCGGCACGATCCGATCCTGAGACGCGGATGCCCCGGTCGAGGAACATCCCGGCCAGGCCCGACATGCCGGACCCGCCGATGCCGATGAAGTGCGCGGCGGCGATGTCGTCGGGAATGGGCAGGGTGAGATCGGGTCGAATCATGGCGCGTCAAGTCTAGGTCGGGCTCTCTGAGAGCGGCTCGGGACGCGCCCGTGCGAAAGCCTGAGGATCGCCTCAAGTTTGTATTGACACATTGATACAAAGACGCGTACAAAAGTCGTATGGATGCCGAAACCGCACGTGTCATGAACGCGTCGATCACCGGACTTGCGCTGCTCGGCTCGGGACTCGCGCTCGTCTACTCGTCGCGAGTGGATGCCGCGTACCGACGCGCCTCGAGGTGGGCGGATCGGACCGAGCTGCCGTTGCTCGACGAGACCGACCCGCTCTGGCCTCCGCTCATCGCATACTTCCGCCGCAGCGGTATCGCGGACGCCGTGGGACTGCTTGCCGGCTCGCTGCTCACGGTGCCGTTCCTCTTCACCCCGCTGGGCGAGAATCCGCTGTTCATCTTGATCGTCTTCGTGCCGGCCCTCATGCTCACCGCCGCGGTCACGGCTGTCGGCGTGGGCGTCCGCGAGCAGCTTTTTTCGCCCGCCGCGGATGAACCCCGCATCGCGCGTACCCGGGCGCTGCGCACCGCCGACTACCTGGGCCCCGTGCGCATCTGGTGCGGGCGCATCCTGATGGTGGGCGGCCTCACGCTTCTCGTCACGCTCGGGGTGACGTGGGTGCGCACACCCGCGCAGGTCGAGTCCGGCACAGGCCGAGCCGCGATCGTCATCGGCGTGCTGGCACTTGTCGGCTCGGTTCTCTTTCCGATCGTCGAGCGCGCGATCCTGGCGCGTTCACAACCGGCATCCACCCCGTTGCAGATGGCGTGGAACGATGCCGTCCGTGCCGGTGTGCTCGCCACGGTGCGATACATGGGCGCCGTCCTGTGGCTGACGGTCATCCTGGTGACCATTCAGTCGCTGTGGGGGTATTCCAGCGCCGTGCCACCGACGTCGTACGCCGGACTCACCATGGTCGCTTTGGGTCAGTTCTACCCGATGTCGGGTTTCCGCCTGCGGCCGGCCTTGCGCCCTCGCGCACGACAGGCGGTCGTCGCGTGACCTCGTTCTGGATGCCGACGATCATCTTCAACATCGCAGTGCTGTGCCTCTTTGCCGCTGTGCCGGTGGTCTTCCTGATCGTCTCCCGCAAACACACCTGGGGCGACACGCGTGCCGCGGCCGTCTCGATGCGCGCCCGTCTGCCGTTCGGCACCGACTCCGTGTATCGGAGCGTCCGCGCCCGGGTTCGGTCCCTGACCCGGGTGAACATGTGGGGTCTGTGCATCGCGGTCGCGGTGATGGGGGCCCTCTTTCTCACGACGCCGCTCGCGACGAGCCCGAACGCGATGTGGATCTTGACCCTGCTGATTCTCGTGGTCGTTCTCACCGGAGGAACTCTTGCGACTCAGCTGCGCGAGCGCCTTTTTTCCCCCGTTCCCGAAGCACCGCGCGTCGCGCGTCCGGTCGCCCTCGGCACACGCGATTACATCGGGACGTGGCGCACCTTCGCCCCCGTCGCACTCCTCATCGCCGCCGCGGTGGCGACCCTGTCGCTCGTCGTCATGACGATCCTCGGCGTCTCGCCACTCACCCCCACCCTTGCGACCTGCGGCACGCTCGTGCTGGCAACCACCACGAACCTCGGCACGCGTTGGGCTGAGGGGCGTGTCCTGGACCGCCCCCAACCCGCGTCCGACACCCTTGAGCTCGCGTGGGACGATCTGTTCCGCACCGATGCCCTCTCCACCCTGCGTATGAGCGCGGCCATGACGGCGTGGCTGCCCTTCGGCATGGCCGCGAGCCTCCTCACGGCGGTGTGGCTCTTCCCCCAACCCCTGCAGCTCGCCAGCCTCGTGGGACTCTTCCCCTGGGCAGGTGTGCCTCTCCTGCAAGTGCTGTACACCCTCGGCTCCGGCAAACTGCCCGCAGCCCTCTACCCCGAGTTCCTCCGCGGGCCCGCGGTCGAGGAGGTGCCGGCATGATCGTCATCGACCCGGCATCCGCCGTCCCGCCGTTCGAGCAGCTGCGCAGTCAGCTCGTCGACGAGATCGCCGCGGGCAGCCTCGCCGCGGGAGCACGCCTGCCCACCGTGCGACGGCTCGCCGACGATCTCGGCCTCGCGCCCGGCACCGTCGCCCGCGCGTACCGCGAGCTCGAGGCATCCGGCTTCATCGAGACACGGGGCCGCCACGGTACATTCGTCGCTCCCCAGGGCGATGTCGCGCGACAGCAGGCGCAGCGGGCCGCCGCCGCGTTCGCCGAGCAGATCCGCGCGCTGCGGCTCGATGCCGACGATGCCCTCGCCCTCGTCGCCGCGGCGCTGCGCTCCGAGCCGCTCACCTCCTGATCCGGGCGCACCAGCCGATCGGGGCGCACAAACTCCGCAGAGTCGCCCGAACTCCGCAGCGCACGCCCCACACGCTGCGGAGTTTGTCGTTTCCTGCGGACTACGTGAGGCGGGCGCTCCCTCCCCTCCTGATCCGCCAGCGGGATCAGGAGGTGAGGGCGCGGTCGATCTGGGCGATGACATTCTCGGTGCCGGCGCGGGCGCTCGCCGCGTTCGCCGCGGCTGCGGCGCGCAGGGCATCCAGTGCCGCGGCATCGTCGAGCAGCGGCACGATCTCGCCGCGCACCCGCGCGGGGGTGAACTCGGCATCGGGAATCAGCCTCGCCGCCCCCGCACGCACGGCGGATGCCGCGTTGAGCGCCTGTTCGCCGTTGCCGACGGCGTAAGGGACGTACACGGCGGGGATGCCCAGGGCCGTCAACTCGCTGACCGTCGCCGAGCCCGCCCGGCACACGACGAGGTCGGCGAGGGCGAGGGCGAGGTCCATCCGGTCGAGGTAGGGCACGACGCGGTAGTCAGCCACACCCGGATCGACGAGCTCGGCCCGCTCGCCGATGGCGTGCAGCAGCTGCCATCCCGCGCCCGCGACACCCGCCCAGGCCTCGCCGAATGCCTCGTTGAGGCGCCGAGCGCCGAGCGACCCGCCGAAGACGAGCAGCACCGGGCGGGCGGCGTCGAGCCCGAAATACGCCGCCGCCTCGGCGCGGGTCGCGGCGCGGTCGAGGGCGAGAAGTTCGGGACGCAGGGGCATCCCGACTACCTCCGACCCGCGCAGCGGCGTCCCGGCGAAGGTGGTGCCGACGGCGGCCGCACGCCGTGCGCCCAGGATGTTCGCGAGGCCCGGCCGCGCGTTCGCCTCGTGCACGACGTAGGGGATGCCTTCGCGGCGCGCCGCCACATACGCCGGAGCCGACGCGTAGCCCCCGAAACCGACCACGATGTCGACGCCGCGCGCGCGGATGTGCGCCCGAACCTGCGCGACCGCACGCTGCCAGGCAACCGGGAAGCGCGCTGCCGCCCCGTTCGGGCGACGCGGGAACGGCACCTTGTCGACGATCAGCAGCTCGTACCCGCGCTCGGGCACAAGCCGCGCCTCGAGGCCCTCCCTCGTGCCGAGCACGAGGACATCAGCCGAGGCATCCCGCGCGCGCAGCCCGTCGGCGACGGCGAGCAGGGGGTTGACGTGGCCGGCTGTCCCGCCGCCGGCGAGGAGGTAGGTGGGATGCTCTCGGGTCACCGGATCGAGACTACCGGCCCGCGCTCGACCGCTTCGCGGCACCCCGCTCCGCCGGCACGGGCACGGCGGTCGTGAACCCCGGAGCGGGGAGCGTCCGCGCGAACGACAGCAGAACGCCACAGGCGAGCAGCACGGACAGCAGCGACGTGCCGCCCTGCGACATGAAGGGCAGGGGCACGCCGAGCACAGGGAACAGACGCAGGACGACGCCGATGTTCACGAGCGCCTGGCCGACGATCCACACCGTGATGCCGCCCGCGACGATGCGGATGAAGGGGTCGTGCGTCTTGCGGATCACGTGGAAGGCGCCGACGGCGAACAGGGTGAACAGCACGAGCACCACGAGGCATCCGATCAACCCCAGCTCTTCACCGAGGATCGCGAAGATGTAGTCGTTCGACTTCGCGGGCAACCAGCCGTACTTCTCGCGCGAATTGCCGAGACCGAGCCCGAACAGGCCACCGCCCGCGAGGCCCCAGACGCCGTGCACCGCCTGATAGCAGTCTCCGACGGCGGCGTTGTAGCAGGCCGTCGAGTCGAAGTTCGTGAGGCTGCTCATGATGCGCGCCATGCGGTTCGGGCTGGTGACGGCGAAGAAGGCTGCCGCGGCCAGCACGAGCAGCAGCGGCACGAGGAACAAGCGCAGCTTGACGCCCGAGAAGAACATGCAGCCCAGCAGGATGGCCATCAGGATCAGGCCCGTGCCGAGGTCGTGGCTGCCGACCGCGACGAGCCCGATGACGAGACCGGCGACGGGCACCACCGGGATGAACACGTGCTTCCACGAACCGAGCAGGGAACGCTTGCGGTACAGCACATAGCCGAGCCACAGCGCGAGGCTGAGCTTGAGGAACTCCGACGGCTGCATCTGCAGACCCGCGATACGGATCCAGTTCGTGTTGCCGTCGTTGTTGACCGAGATTCCGGGGACGAACACGAGCATCTGGAAGGCGATCGTCAAGATGAGCGCCGGCCAGGCGATCTTCTTCCAGAACTCGACGGGCATGCGGCTGGCGATGAACATCAGCGGGATGCCGATGATCGCGAACGCGGCCTGCTTCATCACCACTTCGAAGGGGCTCTCACCCTTGGCGAGCGACTCGGCCATCGTGGCCGACAGCACCATGACCAGGCCGAATCCCGTGAGGATGAGGGCCGTCGACGCGATCAGCAGGAACTCGCTGGGCACGGGCGCGAACACGCGGCCGAGCGACACGCGTGCGGCGAATCCGCGCGGGCCGGCACCCTCGACAGCGTCTGCGGGCGGAGCCGTCGTGGCGGGCCGGGAGCGTCCGGTCGTCGTGGTGGCCACCGCTCCCCCTTCGCCTGACTCGCGCCGCTCGCGCCGGCCGCGTCAGTGTGGCGCGCCGTACCTGTTCTGCACGGCCCTCGCGAAGCGGGTGCCGCGGTCGGCGTAGGACGCGAACTGATCGAAGGATGCCGCAGCCGGAGCGAGGAGGACCACGTCTCCGTCACGGGCGATTCCCGCCGCCAGTTCGACGACCTGCGCCATGACGTCTTCAGTCTGTGTGTGGTCGACCTCGAACACCGGAATGGCGGGCGCGTGTCGCGCGAACGCCTCGGTGACCTCGCCGCGGTCCACGCCGATCACGATGGCGGCCTTCGCGCCGCCGCCGCGCGCCGCGATGAGCGGCGAGACGTCGACGCCTTTGAGCTGACCCCCGATGATCCACACCGCTCCGGGGAACGCGGCGAGCGAGGATGCCGCGGCGTGCGGGTTCGTCGCCTTCGAATCATCGACCCACGTGATGCCCGCTGTGACGGCGACGACCTCGATGCGGTGCGGGTCGAGCCGGAAGGACGTCAGCGCCTCGGCGATCGCGGCCGGCGCGACCTCGAGCGAGCGCGCGAGCGCCGCCGCGGCGAGGATGTTCGCGACGATGTGCGGGGCCGCGAGACCGCGCTCGGCGAGCTCGGGCACAGTGGCGAGCTCGAGCGCGGTCGTGCGGCGATCTTCGAGGAACGCCCGATCGACGAGGATGCCGTCGACGAGCCCGAGGTCGCTGGGCCCGGGCACCCCGAGGTCGAATCCGATGGCGCGGCATCCCTCGATCACCTCGGCCTCTTCGACCATCTCGCGCGTCGCGAGATCAGCCTTGTTGTAGACGCAGGCGACGCGAGTGTGGCGATACACGACCGCCTTGGCGTCGCGGTAGGCGGCGAACGAGCCGTGCCACTCGAGATGATCGTCGGCGAGGTTGAGGCACACGCTGGCGTGCGGCGAGAGCGCGCCCGGTCCCTCGTTCAGTGACAGGTACCAGAGCTGATGACTCGACAGCTCGACCACCAGCACGTCGAATCCGGCCGGATCGCGGATCGCGTCGAGCACCGGCACGCCGATGTTTCCCACGGGAGCGGTGCGCAGGCCGCCCGCCGCCAGCATCGCCGCCGTCAGCTGCGTCGTGGTCGTCTTGCCGTTCGTGCCGGTGATCAGCACCCAGTCGGCGGGCGTGCCGTCCCGGCGCAGCACCTTGTCGCGCACGCGCCACGCGAGCTCGATATCGCCCCAGAGCGCGATTCCGGATGCCTGCACCCACGCGATCACGGGGTGGTGCGGCGCGAACCCCGGCGAGGCGATGACGACCTCGGGCGCGAACTCGGCGAGCTCGGCGGGAACCTCGTCGAGCGCGCCCTCCCACAGCCGCGCGCCGATCACGGGCAGCAGACGCGCGTATTCTTCGGCGGCGTTCTCGGTGACCACGAGCACGTCGGCGCCGAGCTCAGCGAGCGTGTCGGCGGCGGAGAAGCCCGTCACCGAGAGACCCAGCACGGCGACGCGCAGTCCACTCCAGTCGGCGTGCCAGCTGTGCAGCGCGTCGAGATCGCGCGGCGATTCGGCGGAAGCGCCGCTCACAGCGCCGCCAGCCACGCGACGTAGAAGAGGCCGACACCGGTCACGGCGAGCATGCCCGCGATGATCCACATGCGCACGACGATGGTGATCTCGGGCCAGCCGCGCATCTCGAGATGGTGGTGGAAGGGACTCATCAGGAAGAGCCGCTTTCCGCCGGTGGCCTTGAAGTAGTAGCGCTGCAGGATCACCGACCCCGGGCCGATGATGAACACGCCCGCGATGATGACCGAGAGGATCTCGGTGCGCGAGAGCACCGCCATCGCGACGATGACGCCGCCGATCGCCATCGAGCCGACATCGCCCATGAAGATCTTCGCCTTGGGGGCGTTCCACCAGAGGAAGCCGACGAGGGCGCCGACGAAAGACGCTGCGACGATCGTGAGATCCATCGGGTCGCGCGTGTCGTAGCACCCGCCCTGGTACGCGGTCACGAGCGCACTCGACAGGCAGCGCTGCTGGAACTGCCAGAACGTCACGAGGCTGTAGGCCGAGATGGTGAAGATGCCGGCGCCGGTGGCGAGTCCGTCGAGCCCGTCGGTGAGGTTCGTCGCGTTCGACCAGGCGACCGAGAGGAACGATACCCAGACGAGGTAGACGATCCACCCGACGACCGCACCGAGAGCGAGGAACGAGAGCATCGGGATGTCACGGAAGAACGAGATGTACGGCGAGGCCGGGGTCTGCCCGTAGGTGTTGGGGAAGTTCAGCGCGACCACCGCGAACGGCACGGCGACGGCGACCTGCCCGACGATCTTCCGCCAGCCGGAGAGTCCGAGGCTGCGCTGCTGGCGCACCTTCATGTAGTCGTCGATGAACCCGACCACGCCCAGGCCGAGCATCATCCAGATGACCAGCAGACCCGACAGCGTCGGGGGCGCTCCCCCGGTGAGCGTTCCGACGACGTAGCCGACGATCGCGCCGAGGATGAAGATGACGCCGCCCATCGTGGGTGTGCCGCGCTTCGCGTGGTGCGACGGGTTGTGGCCGTCCTCGGGCGTGCGGATCACCTGACCCCAGCCCAGTCTTTCGAACAGTCGGATGAACACCGGCGTGAGGAAGAGCGTGAAGGCCAGCGAGATCGTGGCGGCGGTCAGCAGGGATCTCACGAGAACGATTCTCCCAGACGATCGCCGAGGTGACGGAGCCCTGCCGCGTTCGACGATTTGACCAGGACGCGGTCGCCGTCGCGCAGCTCGGTGATCAGGTAGTCGTAGGCCTCGTCGGCAGTCTCGAAGAAGACGGCCTCGCCGTCCCACGAGCCTTCGCCCACGGCGGCGAGGAACAGCCGCCGGGCCTCACGGCCGACCACGACGATCCGCTCGATGCGCAGGCGCACCGCCTGCAGGCCGATCCGGTCGTGCTCTTCGCCCGCATACTCGCCCAGTTCGCTCATCGCGCCGAGCACGGCGACCTTGCGCTGACCGGGCTCGGCGATCTGCGCGAGCGTGCGCAGCGCTGCAGCCATCGAGTCGGGGCTCGCGTTGTAGGCGTCGTTGATGATGCGGACGCGATCGGACCCGAGCGGCTGCATGCGCCAGCGCTCGGCGATCTCGACGGTCTCGAGCCGCGCGATCGCGTCGGCCGGAGCGACGCCCAGTTCGCGCACGATCGCGATCGCGGCGACGGCGTTCATGACGTGATGCTCGCCAAGGACCTGCAACCGCAGCGGCAGCCGTTCGCCGTCGACGACGACGGTGCACGTCGTGCCCGACGCCGTGACCTCGACGTCGTCGGCACGGACCTCGGCGGACGGACCCCGGCCGAACCAGCGCACCCGCACATCACGCTCGGCGGCGACGGCAGCCATCGCCGCAACGCGGGGATCGTCGGCGTTGAGCACGGCGACTCCGCCCGGGCGCGCCGCCTGCACGAGCTCGGTCTTCGCCTTCTGGGTCGCCTCGATGCCCCCGAAGCCGCCCGCGTGCGCGAGACCGACCATGAGCACGGCGACCACGTCGGGGGTCACGAGTCCTGCCAGGCGCGCGATCATGCCACCCTGATCGGCGCCGAACTCGCTCACGAGGAATCGCGTCGACGCGGTCACGCGCAGCATCGTCAACGGTGCGCCGACGTCGTTGTTGTACGACCCGCGCGGCGCGACCGTCTCGCCGACCGGCTCGAGGATGCGCTGCACGAGGTTCTTCGTGGTGGTCTTGCCGTTCGATCCGGTGATTCCGACGACCCGCAGGTCGCCCTGCGCACGCACGCGCGCGACGACGGTGCGGGCGAGGTCGGCGAGGGCCTGCACGGCGTCCACGACCACGATCTGGCTGAGGGATGCCTCGACGGGGCGCTCGACGATCGCGAGCGCGGCCCCGGCCTCGGCGACGGCGGCGACGAAGAGGTGCCCGTCGGTCGACTCGCCCGGCTTGGCGACGAAGATGTCGCCGGCGCCGAGCACGCGCGAGTCGGTGTCGACGACACCCTCGACCGTGGTGTCGGCAGAGTCGTCGCCCGAGAGCCGCAGGGTGCCGCCGACGGCATCCGCGATCTCTGCGAGGGTCATCCGGATCATGTGAGTCCTCCTGCGCGGGGACGCGTCAGTTCACGGGAAGCAGTGGGGTGGCGGAGTTCGAGGGCATGATCCGGTAGTGCGTCAGCACCTGCATCATCGCCTTCTTGAACGACACGCGGTTCGCCGACGACATGCGGTTGTTCAGCGGCTCGTCGAACACGGTAATGACAACGTACTGCGGATTGTCGACGGGCGCGAAGCCGACGAGGCTCGTGAAATACACACCGTCCTTGTACCCGCCGGCGCCGTTGCTGATCTGCGCGGTGCCGGTCTTGCCACCCATCCGGTAGCCCGGAATGGCGACGTCAGCCGCGAGCGTGCCCTGCGCGAAGACGTTCTCGAGCATCGTGCTCACCGTCGCCGCGGTCTCGGGCTTGATCACCTGCACGGGGTCGGGAAGCGTCGGCGTCGTCACTGATCCGTCAGCGGCCGTGCATGACTCGACCAGCGACAGCGGCATCTTCAGCCCGCCGTTGGCGATCGTCTGGTAGACGCTCGCGACCTGCGGCACCGTGACGGTGAAGGCCTGACCGAAGTTGGTCGTGTAGTAGGTCTGGTTGTCCCAGTCGGCGACCTCGTGGTACTGCCCCTTGGGCTCGCCCGACCAGCCGAGCGCGGTGCCCTGACCGACCCCGAACTTCTTCAGATAGTCGAGGCGCGTCTGCGGGTCGATCATCGCGCCCAGCTGCGACAGCGCCACGTTCGACGAGCGCACGAGCGCTCCGGTCGCGGTCAGGGTCTCGGTCGCGTGCTTCTCGTCGTCGTTGATGACGGCCCCGTTGGGGAACACCATGCGGTCGGGGTCGTTCACGCGCGTGTCGGGCGTGAGGTTGCCGGTGTCGATTCCGGTGGCGATCGTGACCGGCTTGAACGTCGATCCGGGCTCGAACGAGAATCGGAACAGCTTCGACCCGCGGTCGTTCTCCGGGACCGCGCCCGGATCGTTCGGATCGACGCTGCCCGTCTCGGCGGCGGCGCGGATCTTGCCGGTCTTCACGTCGACGACCATGACGCCGCCCCACGACGCGTTCAGCCGCTGCGTCTCTTCACCGATGAGCTGCTGCATGTACCACTGCAGATCGGTGTCGATCGTGAGCTTGAGCGTTCCACCGTCGACCGCGGGCGTCGTCTTCTCGGTGCCGGGGATGATCACGCCGTCGACGCTCTTCTGGTAGGTCAGCTTGCCGTCCTCGGGCTGCAGGCACGAGTTCTGCAGCGACTCGATGCCCTCCAGCGGCGTTCCGTCCGATCCGACGAAGCCGAGGATGTTGCCGGCCACCGCGCCGTCGGGGTACGTGCGGGAGGGGTGCTGGTCGAAGTACAGGAAGGGCATTTTCAGATCGGCGAGGGCCCGGTACTCCTCGGTGGAGACGTAGCGCTTGATCGTGGCGTACTGCGACTTCGCGTCGATCGCGAGCGCGTCGGCGACGATCTTCTGGACGTCGTCGCTCGTCTGACCCGTGACGGCCGCGATGCGTCCTGCGAGCTCGGGCCACGCGACCTTCTCCGCATCGCCGTCGGCGTTCTTGATCGTCTTGCCGTCGGCATCCTTCTTGTCGATGCCCTGCACGGCGAGCGCCGGATCGATCTGCACGTCGTACAGTACCGTGCTCGAGGCGAGCACCGATCCGTCGGTGTCGACGATCTCGCCGCGGGCGCCGTAGAGCGTCTGCCCGGCGCCGGTGGCGAGCTTCTCGGATTGCGCGATGTGGTCGTTGGCGTTGACGACCTGGATGTCGACGAGGCGCACGACGAAGACCGCGAGCACGGCCAGGACGACGGTGAACGCGACGACGGTGCGCCGACGCGGGCTGCGGGTTGCGCGAGTCGTCATGTGATCAGTGTGTGGCGGGGGTCGGCAGACCCTCGGCGATCGTCGGGGGTGTCGTGGTTTCGATCGCGGCGGCGATCGCCTCGTCGGCGACACTCGCCCCCGCACCGAGGCTCGCGGAGGGATCGTTCACCAGCGGCGTGCCCGCGACCAGCGCGTTCGGGACGGCCGCCTGGCTGAGCGCGTTGACGGCGCTCGCGCCGTTCGAGCCCGCCGCGGTGCCGATGATCGCGTTGTCGCTCAGACGCAGGTAGGTCGGCGTCTGGCCGGTGACCATTCCCAGGGCGGCCGCGTTGGCGGCGAGGTACTGCGGCGAGCTGAGCCCCGCCAGTGAGTCGGTGAGCGCCTGCTTCTGATAGTCGAGCGAGCGCTGCTGCTGGGTGAGCGTCGACAGTTCGTACGACGACTGCGTGGTCAGGATCGACAGCCCCATCTGCGCGGCGCCGATCAGCACCGCTCCGGCGACGGCGATGATGCCGTAGAGCAGGCGGGGGCGTCGGCGCGGCAGCGGGCGGTCGAGCGCACGCAGCCCGCGGTCGGGCGTGCGGCGCGGCGGCAGCTCGGGCAGGCCGGCGAGGAGGTCGATCGTGCTCTCTGCGGGGATGCTCATGCCGCCTCCGCGATTCGCTCGGCCGCGCGCAGGCGCACGGGGGTGGCGCGCGGGTTGCGCGCCCGTTCGTCGTCGGATGCCAGTTCGGCGCCCTTCACCAGCAGTCGGAACCGCGGCGCATGTTCGGGAAGCTCGACCGGAAGCCCCGCGGGAGCGGTGGATGCCGAGGCATCCGCGAACGCGCGCTTGACCAGACGGTCTTCGAGCGACTGGTAGCTCATCACGACGATCCGCCCGCCGACGCGCAGCAGATCCATGGCGGCCGGGATCGCGCGGTCGAGCACCGCCAGTTCCGCGTTGACCTCGATGCGCAGCGCCTGGAAGACGCGCTTCGCGGGGTGGCCGCGACCCTCGCGCTGCACTGCGACGGGCGTCGCAGCGACGAGGATGTCGACGAGCTGCCCCGACCGAAGGATCGGCGCCTCGGCGCGCGCCGCGATGATGGCGCGGGCGTATCGCCCGGCCAGCTTCTCTTCGCCATAGCGCTCGAAGATGCGACGCAGGTCGCCCTCGCCGTACGTGGCGACGATGTCGGCGGCGGTCGTGCCGGCGGTCTGATCCATCCGCATGTCCAGCGGGGCATCCTGCGAGTACGCGAAGCCGCGCTCTGCCTCGTCGAGCTGCAGCGACGAGACCCCGAGGTCGAAGAGGATGCCGTCGATGCGACGAGCGCCGGTGGATGCCACGGCCTCGGCGATCCCGTCGTAGACGGTGTGCACGAGGGTGACGCGGTCGCCGAAGCGGCTGAGACGCTCCCCTGCGATGCGCAGCGCGTCGGTGTCGCGGTCGAGTCCGATCAGCCGGATCTCCGGGAAGCGCTCGAGCAGCGCCTCGGAGTGGCCGCCCATGCCTTCCGTGGCATCCACCAGCACCGCTCCGGGCGCGGTGAGCGCGGGAGCGAGCAGTTCGACGCAGCGGTCGAGCAGCACAGGGGTGTGGATGTCGGCGTGGCTCATGATGTGCGGGAGGGATTCGGAGCCCTGATCCCCATCCGCCTGACCTGGCACCGGGGAAGTGTGTCAGGGCGTGCGGCTGGGAGTCACGGCCACGGATCAGAAGAGTCCCGGAATCACCTCCTGCTCCATGTCGGAGTAGGCGTCTTCGTTGCCGTCGGCGTAGGCGTTCCAGGCCTCGGCGTCCCAGATCTCGGCGTGCGCGCCGACACCGGTGACGACGAGCTCGCGCTCGAGGTTCGCGTACGTGCGCAGGTGTGGCGGGATGGTGATGCGGCTCTGGCCGTCGGGGCGCTCATCGCTGGCCCCGGAAAGGAACATGCGCTGGAAGTCGCGTGCCTGCTTGTTGGTCAGCGGCGCCTCGCGGATCTTCTCGTACACCCGCTCGAACTCTTTCGTGCTGAACACGTAGAGGCAGCGTTCCTGGCCGCGCGTGACGACGAGCCCGTCGCCGAGGTCGGTGCGGAACTTGGCCGGCAGGATCACTCGACCCTTGTCGTCGAGCTTGGGGGTGTAGGTGCCCAGCAGCATCCACTCCCACCCCCCTTCGTTCGGCCCAGTCCCAGGTGCGCACCACTTTACTCCACTTCCCTCCACTTCACTATCGTTTTCTGCACGAGCCCTCCCCCGGGCACGAAAAAAAGCACCGACCCGAAGGTCGGTGCTTTGGTGTTCCCCGGCTGATCCGCCGGGCGACTCAGCGCGGGATCGTCAGTGGTCGCCCTGGCGGCGATCCCAACGATCGTTCATGCGGTCCATGAATGACGCGGACGATCCGGTCGACTTCTTCGCGCCGCCGGTCCCCCCGGCAGTCGAGCCGGTGCCTGTCGCGCGTCCCGGCGCGGCGTTCTTGCTGGGAGTGACGGCAAGGACGACGCCGACCACCATGACGACGAAGGCGAGGACACCCACGATGATGAGGCCGCTGGAGACGCCGAAGATGAGGCCGCCGAGGCCGAGCAGGACGAGCACCGTGCCGTAGACGATGTTCCGGTAGCTCAGCGTCTGCCCGTCGCGGGGCGCGCTGACGACGTCGGCGTCCTTGTTCATGAGATGACGTTCCATCTCATCGAGCAGGCGCTGCTCTTGTTCTGAGAGCGGCATGCGTCCCCCTGACGGGTCTTGCGGCGGGTCTGTCCGCACGATTCTACGCGTGGACTCGAGAACTAGGCTAGGCCCGTGACCCCATCCGTGGACCCGATTGAGGCAGTTTCTCAGCGACTGGCAAGATTCGCCGACGATCAGGTCCGCGACTGGTCGGATTCCGGCCCCGAGGCGCTCATGATCGTCCGCGCCGGACAGGCCGCGTTCACGGGCGGAAAGCGTCTGCGCGCCCGCTTCTGCCTGACCGGCTGGCAGGCCGTCGCCGAGCGGCGCAGCCCCCGGCCGGCACCCACCGACGATGCGGTCGATGCCGCCGCGGCCCTGGAGATCTTCCACGCCGCGGCCCTCGTGCACGACGACCTGATCGACAACTCCGACACCCGACGCGGCCGGCCCGCCGCCCATCGCGCCCTCGAGGCGGAACACCGCGCGGGCGGCTGGGCGGGCACGGCGGACGCGTTCGGCCGTTCGGGCGCGATCCTGCTGGGCGATCTGCTCGTCGCGTGGAGCGATGACCTGCTCGAGCGCGGCCTGCGGGGCTCGGCGCACGCCGAGGCGGCGCGCGAGGTCTACGCCCTCATGCGCCGCGAGGTCACCGTGGGGCAGTTCCTCGACATCGCCGAAGAGGCGGCCTTCGTGACGGCGCCCGACGCCGAGCACGCCGCGCGGGCGCTGCGCGTGGCATCCCTCAAATCCGCCCGCTATTCCGTGCAGCACCCGCTTCTTCTCGGCGCAGCGCTGGCCGGCGCGGATGCCGCGCAGACGGCGGCGCTCTCTGACTTCGGGCACCCGCTCGGGCTCGCCTTCCAGCTGCGCGACGATGTGCTCGGCGTGTTCGGTGACAGCGCGGTGACCGGAAAGCCGTCGGGCGACGACCTGCGCGAGGGGAAGCGCACCGTGCTGATCGCCTACGCGCGCGAAGCGCTGCCCACGGGCGCACGGCGCGTGTTCGATGAACTGGTCGGCGACGAGTCGCTCGACGCGGCGCAGGTGGCGTCGCTGCAGCAGACGATCGCCGATTCAGGGGCCCTCGACCGGGTCGAGGGGCTCATCACCGCATACGCCGACGAGGCCGATCGCGCGCTGCGCGGCGCTCCCCTCGGCACGACCGCCGTCGGCGCCCTGCGCGATCTCGCGCGCGACGCGACGGCGCGCGCGGCCTGACGGCCGCCGGCTGCTTTCGGCTTCGCCTCGCGGCGGGCCGCGAAAACGGGTCAGGCCAGGGTCTGCGCGACGCGACGGACCTCGCTCTTGCGACCGCGCCGCAGCGCCTCGATGGGGGCGAGGCCGATCGCTTCCTCTTCGGCGAGGAGCCAGTCGATCAGCTCGTCGTCGCTGAAACCGGCGTCCTGCAGCACGATCACGGTGCCGCGCAGCGACGACAGCGGCGCACCGTCAACGATGAACACGGCCGGCACCGCGAAACGGCCCGTGCGCGTGCTGCCGACCAGGTGATGCTCGTCGAGCAGTCGGCGGACGCGCCCCAGGGGTTCGCCGAGCACCTCGACGAGGTCGGGCATGGTGAGCCACTCGGTGGCGACGGACGATCCGGTTTCGGTCACCCCTCCACTATCGCACCCGCCGTCGGCGACGGCGACCTTCCGAGTGGTTACTGTCACTTGCATCACTTCAGTCACATTCGTTGACATGCGTTTACTTCCGTGCCACGGTTACCGGGTCGAAGAAGGGGGAAATTCTTGCGACCGACACTCCTCCACGCCCGTCCCGGGCTCGCCGCCACCACCGCCGTCCTCGGCTCGGTCTCGCTCGCGCTGAGCGGAGCGCCTGCCGCTCCCGCGTCGGCGGCGGACCGGACGACGGATGCCACCGACGTCCGCCTCGTCGCATCGGTTCCGCCTCCGCGGGCCTTGCTCCGCGCCACCGCGACGATCCGCCCCGCCGAGGCTGCACCGGCGAGCTACACGATCCGCATCGGCGACACCATCAGTGCGATCGCTGCGCGCTTCGGACTGCGCACCGCGGACGTGCTCGCGTGGAACGGTCTGGGCTGGTCGACGATCATCCGCCCCGGGCAGGTCATCGCGCTGACCGGGCCCGCGACGGCGCCGTCGACCGCACCCGCGGCATCCTCCCCCGTCCCCGCCGCACCGGCAGCACCTGCCGCACCCTCGACCACGCACGTCGTCACGGGCGGCGACACCGTCTGGGCGATCGCCCGCGCCGGCGGCGTGTCGGTCGCCGCGGTGCTCGCGGCCAACGGCCTCGCCGAGGGCGCGATCATCTATCCCGGGCAGACCCTCGTGGTGCCGGCTCCCGCCGCGGCGACGCCCGCTCCGACACCACCGGCCGCTGCACCGGCGGCCCCGGTGGCGCCCGCAGCCGCTGCGCCGAGCGTCGTACTAGATGCGGAGCAGACGGCCAACGCGCGGATCATCATCCAGGTCGGGCGGGGCGTCGGCGTCTCCGACCGAGGCATCGCGATCGCCCTCGCCACCTCGATGGTCGAATCGTGGATGCGCAACCTCGACTGGGGCGACCGCGATTCGCTCGGCCTGTTCCAGCAGCGCCCGAGCACAGGGTGGGGCACCGAGGCCGAGGTGCGCGATCCGTACCGCGCCGCCGCGGCGTTCTTCGGCGGCACGAGCGACCCGAACGGATCGCGCACGCGCGGTCTGCTCGACATCGCCGGGTGGGAGTCGCTCTCTTTCGGCGAGGCGGCGCAGGCCGTGCAGATCTCCGCATACCCCGATCGCTACGCGCCGTGGGAGCAGCAGGCCTACGCCTGGCTCGCCGCCCTGGGCTGAGCGCGTGTCGCCCCGCTCTGTATCACGGACACGTCACGGCTACGGCAGGGGTGAGGCGTTCACGGGCCTCACGGCATCCGCTCCGTAGACTCGTCGCGTGAGTACGAGCCAGCAGACCGACCCGCTGATCGGCCGTCTGGTCGACAGTCGGTATCGCGTGCGCGCTCGCATCGCCCGCGGCGGCATGGCCACCGTCTACGTCGCGACCGATCTGCGCCTCGAGCGTCGCGTCGCGCTGAAGGTCATGCACGGGCACCTCTCCGACGACACGGTGTTCCAGAGCCGATTCATCCAAGAGGCGCGCGCGGCCGCGAGACTGGCCGACCCGCACGTCGTGAACGTCTTCGATCAGGGCCAAGACGGCGACATGGCATACCTCGTCATGGAGTATCTGCCCGGCATCACGCTGCGCGATCTGCTGCGCGAGCAGCGCCGCCTGTCGATCCCCCAGACGATCACGATCATGGATGCCGTGGTGTCGGGCCTCGCCGCCGCGCACCGCGCCGGCATCGTGCATCGCGACGTGAAGCCCGAGAACGTGCTGCTCGCCGAAGACGGCCGCATCAAGATCGGTGACTTCGGCCTCGCGCGCGCCACGACGGCCAACACCGCGAGCGGGCAGATGCTGATGGGTACGATCGCGTACCTCGCGCCCGAGCTCGTGACCCGCGGCACGGCCGATGCCCGCAGCGACATCTACGCGCTCGGCATCATGCTGTACGAAATGCTCGTCGGCGAGCAGCCGTACAAGGGCGAGCAGCCCATGCAGATCGCGTACCAGCATGCGACCGACTCGGTGCCGCGGCCGAGCGCGAAGAACCCGGGCATCCCCGAGCAGCTCGACGAGCTCGTGCTCTGGGCGACCGAACGCGAGCCCGACGAGCGGCCGTTGGATGCCCGCGCGATGCTCGACCGCCTCCGCGAGATCGAGAAGGAGCTCGGCGTCTTCCCACACGTCGTGCGCACGCCCGCCGCCGGCACGGTGCGCGCGGCGGTGATCGACGACGGCATCGACTCGGGCGAGGTCACCAAAGTCATGCCCGGCACGTTCACCGCGCCCGTCGTGACCGACGACGTCGACAACGCCACCCGGTTGCGCCGCCGCGCGCGCCGCAACGCGGCCAAAGGCACATGGCTCGTGGTGATCGTCCTGCTTCTGGCGGGGATCGCCGGGGGCGCCGGCTGGTGGTTCGGCTCGGGGCCGGGGTCGCTGGTCGCGGTGCCCGACGTCGCCGGAAAGACGCTCGAGGAAGCCACGGGCGTCCTGGCCGCCAAGAACCTCGTCGCCGTTCCCGGACAGGACTACAGCCGCGATGTCGCGGCGGGGCTGGCGATTCGCACCGATCCCGACACCGGAACGCGGCTCGACAAGAACGCCGAGGTCACGGTCGTGATCTCGCTCGGCCCGGCTTCGCAGCAGCTGCCGGCGTTCGCGGGGCAGACTCTCGACGCCGCAACGGAATCCCTCGGGCAGTGGTACATCACGGCATCCGGAGATCCCGCCCAGTACTTCGCCGACTCGCCCGAGGGAACCGTCCTCGCCGCGCGCGTCACCCCGCCCGGCGGCGGTGACGCGATCGACTGCACGAACGGGTGCACGGCGCTCGAGACCTCGACGATCTCGTTCGACGTGTCGGTGGGCCCGGTGCCTGCCGTCGCGGGCCAGAGCGAGGGCGACGCGACCAGCGCCCTGAAGGCCGTCGGCCTCGTCGTCGATCGCGCCGAGGATTTCAGCGAGACCGTCGACAAGGGCGATGTGATCCGCGTCGATCACGGCGAGGGACTGCAGCCCGGCGGCACGGTGACGATCGTCGTCTCCAAGGGTCCGCCGCTGTTCGAGGTGCCGAAGGTCGTGGGCCTGACGCGCGACCAGGCGAAGAAGGCGCTGAGCGACGCCGGGTTCCGCGTCACCTACTTCGGCCCCTGGGACCTCTTCCCCGACGAGACGACTCGGGTCTCGTCGCAGGATCCCGCCGCGGGCGAGATGGAACTCAAGAACACCGAGGTCACTCTGGTGATCGCCACCCGCTGAGCGCGCCGCGCGTCCCGGCTGGTCGCGAAACCGCCCATCTGCACCGTTTCAGCGGTCGAAGCGGTGCACATGAGCGGTTTCGCGATGCGGGAAGAGCGGGAACAGGTGGATGCCTCAGCCGCGCGACCGCGCGGCGAGCACCCGCCGCACGCGAGCGGCCAGCGCGCGGCCGTCATCGACGTCGAGGTCGGCCGCACCGATCTCGATGACGTACCAGCCGGCATCCTCGAACAGCTGCCGACGGGTCAGGTCTTCGAGCCACTGGCGTCGATCCTCGCGATGGTGGTCGCCGTGGTACTCGATCGCCACGAGCTCGGCCGGATAGCCGAGGTCGGCGTGCCGCAATCCCACAGAGGTGAGGATCGGGATCTGCACCACCGGTTCGGGCAGTCCGTGCCGCACGAGAGCGAGGCGAAGTCGCGTCTCACGCGGCGAGTGCGCCCCTGCCCGCACGTGTTCGAGCGCCTCGCGCAGCGCTTTGGCGCCGCGACGCCCGGCGCGCGCGTCGACGATCGCTCTGAGCTCGGCAATCGAACACAGCGGCCGCCGGTCGCGCCGTGGGCCGGTCAGCAGGAAGTCGCCCGCGGCGACGAGATCGTCGATTCCGAGCGACATCCTGCGGCCGGTGGCGGGGTCGACGCCGGCCGCGCCGGGAGTGGCAAGCTGCGCCCACGCGAGCGCGGGTGTCACCACCGGCATCCCCGCGGCGACGGCGCCGATGATGGCCGAGGTCGATGACCACCCGACGATTCCGGGTCGGCGCAGTGGTTCTGCGCCCGGCAGTGAGAGCACGTGGAGCGGCTCATCGGCACTGTACGAGAAGGGCAACGGGATGCCACACAGCCTCGCCGCGGTCAGGTGACTGAACCAGCGGTGCTCACCCAGAAGCGGCAGCGCCCACCGGCAACGCTGCACGAGGTCGGGGTCGGCGACCGCGGCGACGTAGACCCCGCGATGCGGCCGGGCGATGTCATCCTTCGTCAGACGCCGCCAGCCGAGCCCGGCCTCGCGCGCCTCCGTCCGAGACAGCGGCGCCCATGTCAGCGACTGCGGAAGCGGCGTACGAGGCATCCGCCGATCATCTCCATCCGTCGCTGCCCGCGCGCATCCTGTCCACAGCCCCGCCCTCCTCCCCTACGCGAAACCGCTCATGTGCACCGCAATCGACGCGAAACCGGTGCAGACGAGCGGTCTCGCGAAAGAGATGACGTCCGAAACCGCGGTAGGCGGCGCGTGGTAGCGACGCGCGGCGGGGCGTCGTCGCGGCGCACGGCGCGTGGTCGCGGCGCACGGCGCGCGGGGCGCGGTCGCGACG
>JASCPF010000062.1 GCA_029959325.1 Microbacteriaceae bacterium PS02068 | reverse complement strand
GTTGTTGCCACACCTCGGGCGAGGCAGCAACACGCGACGACGATTCTGAGCGCATCGCTCGAGGCAGCTGCGGACGTGTGCGTTTCGACCCCGCGTTACGACTCGGTACCTGGCGCCCCCTCGCTCAACGACCGGGAGAGGTCGCCCACCGGTCGTTGAGCGAGCGAAGCGAGTCGAAACGCAGGACGCGTCAGCGCGTCTGCGCGAAGGGGTCGAACCCCTCCGGGAGCAGCGGCACGGGCGCAACCGTCGAGGTGAGGTGCACCGTCTCTCCGCTCGCGGCCGATTCCTGCGCCGAGAGCATCACGTCGAGCACGTGATAGCCGAGCTCGCCCGTCGCGAGGTGCGGCCGGTCTTCGGCGATGGCGCGCGCCATGTCGAGCACGCCGAGGCCACGCCCGACGACGACACCCTCCTGCTCGATCTCGATCCACTCCTGACCCATCCGGTCGAAGTCGGTGATCACGCCGAGCGGCTTCACGTAGGCGATGCGCCCCTCGAACATGTTCGGGTCGGGGATCACGATCGTGCCCTCCGAGCCGTGGATCTCGACGATGCCGGCCCGCTCGAGCGCCGAGTCGAAGCTCAGCAGGTGCGTGCCATGCTGACCGCCCACGAACGACGTGAGCACCTGCACCGTCGAGGGCACCTCGACCGGGAAGGTCTCGCCCGCGCGCGGGCCGGAGCGGATCGTGCGCTCGAGCTGCGGGCGCGAGCCGCGCGCAGCGACCGACGCGATCGGGCCGAGCAGGCTCACGAGCGCCGAGAAGTAGTACGGCCCCATGTCGAGCAGCGGCCCCGCGCCGTTGGCAAACAGGAATGCGGGTTCGGGATGCCAGGCATCCGGCCCCTGCGTCTGGAACGTCGTCTGCACGAACAGCGGCGTGCCGATGATGCCGGCCTGGATGGCGCGCTTGGCACTCTGGAATCCGGGGCCGAGCAGCGTGTCGGGCGCCGAGCCGACGCGCACGCCCGCGGCATCCGCCTCTTCGAGCAGCAGCTTCGCGCCCTCGCGGTCGAGCCCGATCGGCTTCTCGGTCCAGACGTGCTTGCCCGCCGCCACGGCGGCGCGCGAGACCTCGATGTGCACGGCCGGGATCGTGAGGTTCACGACGAGGTCGACGTCGGCGTTCGCGAGGACGTCCGCCGCGGTGCCCCACGACGGGATGCCGAACTCCTCAGCCTTGGCCCGAGCACGCTCGGGGAGCACGTCGCCGACGGCGACGACCGCGACGTCGGGGAACGAGGTCAGGTTCTGCAGGTACGTCTGGCTGATGACGCCCATGCCGATGATGCCGACGCCGAACGGGCGGCTGGTCTCTGCGGCGCTCACGCGACGAACCCGCCGTCCTTGAGGAACATCAGGCTGGCCGCGACGTCCTCGAACACGTCGCCGGGCGCGTTGTCGTACTCGACGACGGCGTAGCGGATGTTCGTGCCGCCGCGCAGCGCCTCGGCGAGAGGCACATCGCCCGTGCCGGCGCGGCGCTGGTCGAGCGACTCCGAGCCGAACTCTGCGGCGCCGGGTGCCCACGGGTTGGATGCCGGGACGACACCGTCCTTGACGTGCACAGCCGCGAGGCGGTCGCCGAGCCGCGCCACGAGGGCGGGCACGTCCTGCCCTCCGGCGAGGGCCCAGTACAGGTCGAGCTCGAGCTGCACCTGGGCATCCGTCAGCTCGACGAACCGCTCGTAGGCGGTCTTCCCGTCGAACGACGCCACGAACTCCTGCGCGTGGTTGTGGTACCCGACGCTGAGCCCGAAGTCGGCGGCGGTCAGGGCGAGCGCGTTGAGACGCTCGGCGATGTCGACGACGCCCGCCTCGGTCAGCCACCGGTCGGGAGCCACGAACGGGTCGATGACCGTCGTCATGCCGATCTGGGCGGCCGCTTCGAACACGACCTCGGGTGCCGGCGTCGGGATCGAGCCGTCGGGCGTCCAGAGCTCATCGGTGAGCAGGGGTGCGTGCCCGGTCGGCGAGGTGAGGCCGCTCGCATCGAGCGCGGCACGGATCTCGGCGGGGCGGCGAACGAAATCGAACGCCTCGACGGCCTGGAAGCCGATGGCGGCCAGCTTGTCGAGAGAGCCCTGGATGTCGGCGGCGAACTCATCGCGCAGCGAGTAGAGCTGTACGGATGCTTCGGGAAGGGTCATGGCACGTCCTTCTGTACGTCATTGTGGGTGCGGCATTGTGCGGGGGCGCGACAGCGGCGCCGTGACCGAAACGATACCCGACAAAACCTCCAAGTGGAAGTTTTACCTCGTGACCAACTCTCGTGTGCGCCGGAACGGCGCGGCGAGCGTCGGGGCGATCGCCCGCCGGTGAATCCACAGCAGGGCCGCCGCGATCACCAGCTGCAGCGCCGAGAGCACGTAGCGGCCGGTCGTGTCGGTGACGACGAACTGCACCGCGAACAGGGCGGCGAGCGCGATCGCCGAGCGCCGGTGGAAGACCAGCGTGATGATGATCGCGACGCCCATCAGCGTCTGCGTGCCGGTGAGCACGAACTCTTCGATCTGGCGAGCATCGAGCACCAGCTCGCCTCCCCCGCCGCCGAAGAAGTGCGCGACCGGCAGCGATCCGACGAGCAGACTCCACTGATTGATCTTCGAGGCGATGAGCGTGCCGATCGCGGCCCCGCCCATCCCGCGCAGGGCGAACATCACCGCGATGATGAACTCCGGAGCTTCGGATGCCAACGGCGCCAGCCACTGCACGAGGAAGTAGCTGTCGATCCCCAGCGACGATCCCGACGCGACGAGCGCCTCGGCGAACGGTTCGGCCGACAGGAGGATGATCGCCGCGGCGGCGCCGAACAATGCGATGACGACGATGCGCCGGCCTCGCGTCGGCAGGTCCGCGATCAGCGCGGCCGGGCCCACGAAGGTCTCTTCCTCGTCGCCGCCCGCGCGACTCGCACGCCACAGGTAATAGGCGAACGCCGCGATCAGGATCACCCCGAACCAGATCGGGATGCCTCCCATCACCGGAATCGCGAAGGCGACGACGGCGAGGATCGCCAGGAACCCGACATCCATCCGCGAGGTCTCGGGCAGAGCGAGCGCGCGGGGGCGCTCCGCGCGCGGGAGGCCACGACCGGCGACCGCGATCGCCACGAGAACCACGAGCGGCCAGCCGAGGCCGAGCAGCAGTCGGTTCGAGCCGGTCATGTTGGCTGCGGCGAACTCGGCGTATGCAGGGTCGGATCCCGCCCGGAACGCGTAGAAGAGGTCGACGGCGTATTCGGGCAGCACGGCGATCAGGGCGAGCAGCGCGATCGCCAGCGCGCCCGAGATGTCCTTCTGCGCGGCCTCGGCCGCCCACGCGAGCAGGAAGCTCGCCGCGACGACGGCCGCGCCGAAGACGACGAGGTCGATGACGGGATGCGGGAAGAAGCCGGCGAGTCGGAACACCACCGCGGGCGCGGCGATCGCGAGGCAGATGAGGATGCGGCGGACGAGCGCAGCGGGCATGACGGAACCTCCGGTCTGGCACGACCGAAGATCACGGAGACTCCTCGGCCATCGATGGGCCGAAGGTCTCGCTCGCTCGCACGAATGCAAGTGGGCCGCCGGATCGCCGTCGTGGCGATCAGTATGTCGACGGTCCCGCCGCGGCCTCACGGCCGGTCGGAGCTACTCCCCTTCACTCCTTCCAGTGTGGCATCCCCCGTCTGCCAGCAACCGGCCCGCCGACCGATTCCCAGTATTTCGGGGCGCCGGAAGACGCCTCGACGGTATCGCCGGCGCGAAATACCGTCGAGACATGGCTACCACCACTGCGACCAAACGAAGCGCCCGCCCCCGCCCGGCTCGCGAGAGCACCAGCCCTCCGCTTGAGGGGTCACCGCTCGTGGCGTGAGAGTTCTGTGGTCAGGCGAGTTTCGATCGCTCTCCGACGAACATCGGAGTGGCGTTTCCTCGGCGGGCGGAGCGAATGGTGAGCCAGAGGAGAACAACCCCAGCCGCTGCGGGGATGAGTCCAGAGAGTAAGCCGAGATAGAGCGGGACTGCGCCGACAACGCCAGCCGTGAAACCGACAGTCAGCGCCCAGTCTTTGGACATGCCACCGCGCTGGAAGCTCGGTGCCGCGGCTAAAGCTACGGCGATGCCGATGAAGGCTGCACTGAGCGCGGCGACTGTCCACAAACTTACAACGCTCGGAATCGCTCCGGTGCCGTCACGGAGAATCGCGGTGTTCATGGTTCCAAAGAGCGCCAGTAAAGCGAAGGCTGACGCGAGTGAGGGGATGACCGTCTGAACGCTCCATCGCCCGTCGTGGGATGCGCGGAGGCTCCACAGCGAGAGGCTGAGCAGGAGCGGACCGGCGAAGATCCATAGGGGGTTACCGACAGCGTTGTTCCCTCCGAGCGCGAGGAGATATCCAACGACAATGGTTGCGGTCCCGAGCGCGGCAGACACGATCGGGAGGGAGTGACGGGTGCGCTCAAACAGTCCCGCCGCGCGCATCGCCGCCTGATCCTCAGGGCTCAGTTTGGCGTTGCCACCAGCTTCCCCGGCGCGGTCCATGTGCAGGCTGATCAGTGCGCCACCATGCTGCTGACGCCATCGCCGCGGGTACCACCGCAACATGCGCTCGACGTCCTGCTCGAAAGTGCTCATGCGGTGGCAACCTTCCCTGTTGCATCTCGAAGTCGCTGGTGCGCGAGACGAGCCTGCGCCTCCAGCTGGTCTGCGCGAGCCTGCAAGGTCTGTGACCCCGCTGCGGACAGGACGTAGTAACGGCGGGTGCGGCTCTGAACTACTTCCTCACCGTCAGGAATGATCCACCCCTTGCTCACCATGGCCTCCAACGCGGCGTACGCGGTGGCGACCGGCAGGGACTTTTCGAGCTGTTCCTCTGCGTCGCGCAGCAGACCGTATCCATGCCTGCGACCTGTTGCCAACGAAGACAGGACCGCGAACTGCAGATCAGTGACGTTCATGCCCAAATGATACCAGACATATATTCCGATAGAGCAGAATATATGTAGAGATAGAGTTCCGATTGACTAGAGTGTGCTTGCCATGAGCATTGGAGGCCTAATTCTGGCGTCATCCGGAGCTTCGGCTGCTGTTGCAAGCCAGGACGACGGCGACGTCCTGGCTGCTTTGGCGTCGACTGCTCAGACCGACGAGGCGCCCGACGTTCTCTCGAACAACGCGGACCCTACCCAGGTGAGAGTGACCGTCCCGGACAACTCGGCGGACCCTGTGGTGATCAACTCCGGCGCCGCGGAGATTGAGGTCAGCCTTCCTGGCGCACCGGCCGACTCATCCGCAGTCGGGGGTGGCCTTGTGGGCTTTGATGGCGGAGACGGGTCGACGGCGGTTCCAGTGGTGAAGAATGACGGCTCAGTGCAGTTGGTCTCCGTCATTAACGGTGTATTAAGTGCGACGGAGTACCGCTATGAACTCGGCCTGCCCGACGGCGCCACGCTCGAACCTGTCGATGGGGGCGGTGTCGCGGTGACCGCCGCCGACGGAATTGTCCTCTACGCGATCCTCGCCCCGTGGGCTGTGGACGCCAACGGGGTTGCCGTGCAACATGTCACTCACGATGCCTCGACCGCCTACCCCGTGGTAGCGGATCCGTGGCTGGGTGGAACGTGGACGGAGTCGTGGGCTTGGTACAGCGGCATTACGCGAATCGCGATGACACCGACGCTGTTCGCGAAGGCTGCATGCCCCGGTAACATCCCTTGCGCGGCGACTTGGCAGGGTGCCGCGCAGACCGAGCTCGCGAATGCCCAGGTGAATTCTACAAACAAGGCAAAGATCAAGAAAGCCACCACCGGCAACCAGATCGGATGCCACATGGTCGGTGGAGCATTCAAGTCTCCGTGGAACCTCGAGACGAGTGCCGCAGACAAAGGACTGCTGGGGTTCATCGCCTCTGCTTGTAACTAAGCCTGGCTTGCATCGGCGGCGGCCGGGCTTGTCTCCGGCCGCCGCCCGTGACGCAGGTCGGGTGAGACGGAACGCCACCTCAGGATCGGCGATGGCTAGACAAACGGGGGTACAGAGTACGAGTGCAGCGGCGTGACCGGACTGCCGGTCGGACACCGCAGAGCATCCGAGAGACTCTCGTCGGCCGACGACGGGTCCAATATCTCGCTGGCTCGACGAGGGTGGGCATTTCGGGGCGCCGGAAGATGTCGCCCGGGTGCCGCCCCCGTGCGCTACCACCGGGCTCCCCGCGGCGCAATCCCCGCGCGCCCGTCGGCAACGCGTCATAGCGTCGAAGCATGGCTACCAGCACCACGACGTCCACCAAGAACAAGCGCAAGCCGGCGCACGGCGCCCGTCTCACCGACGAGCAGAACGCCGAGAGCGGATTCACCGCGACGAAGGCGCTCAGCGACAACCTGCAGAAGGTGCTCGTCGACCTGATCGAGCTCGCCTCGCAGGGCAAGCAGGCGCACTGGAACGTCGTCGGCACGAACTTCCGCGACACCCACCTCGCCCTCGACGAGATCATCGAGTCGGCGCGCGAGTTCGCCGACACGATCGCCGAGCGCATGCGTGCGCTGCACGCCCTGCCCGACGGGCGCAGCGACACGGTCGCCGAGTCGACGACGCTGCCCGAGTTCCCGCAGGGCGAGATCGCGACGACCGAGGTCATCGATCTCGTGACGGCGCGGCTCGAGGATGCCGTCGGCACGTGCCGTGACGTGCACGACGCGGTCGACGAGGAAGACCCCACGAGCGCCGACATCCTGCACGCGGTCATCGAGAAACTCGAGCAGTATGCCTGGATGATGAGCGCCGAGAACCGCACCCCGAAGAGCGCATAGGCGCGTCGGCGCGCGAGGGTTATCGTCGACGTGTGACCGATCCGGATGCCGCGCTATCCCGCCACACCGACTACGGCGCGGAGTCGCTCGACGAGGCTGACTTCGGCGGCGACCCCCTCGTCGCCTTCCACAGCTGGTTGACCGAGGCCGCGGCGCGCGGAGTCTACGAACCGAACGCGATGGTCCTCTCGACGATTGGCGAGGATGGCATCCCGTCCTCGCGCACCGTGCTGCTGAGAGGAGTGGATGCCGACGGGCTCGTCTTCTACACCGATCGGTCATCGCGCAAGGGTCGCGCGCTGGCCGCGCACCCCGTCGCGACCCTGCTGTTCCCCTGGTACGCCCTGCACCGGCAGGTGATCGTGACGGGCGACGTCACGGAAGTGTCTGACGCCGAGTCCGACGCGTACTGGGCGTCGCGGCCGCTCGGCTCACGGATCGCCGGCACCGCGAGCAGGCAATCTCAGCCCATCGCCTCGAGGGGCGAGCTGGAGTCGCGCGTGCACGAACTCGAAGTGCTCCACCACGGCGACGAGGACGTCCCCCGTCCCGAGCGGTGGGGCGGCTATCGAGTGCGCCCCTGGCGCGTCGAGTTCTGGCAGGGCCGCACCTCGCGGCTGCACGACCGGCTCGTCTTCACTCGCGATCGCGAGGCGCCGGGCGGGTGGACCATCCAGCGCCTGCAGCCGTAACCCCGTGAGGGTCCGCCGGCCGCGGGGTGGCGTCAGCTCAGCCGCGGAGGTGCGACCGACGCGCGCACCCGGAGTGGCATCGGCACGAGCGTGTCGACGAGGGCGCGGTCGCCGAGGATCATCTCGACACCGATCTCGGCCATCTGGTCGTAGGGAAGCCGCGCCGTCGTCAGCCCCGGGCGCAGGTAACCGGCGAGTTCCTCGTCGTCGAAAGAGATCACCGAGACGTCGCCCGGCACGCGCGCGCCGCGTTCGGCGAGCGCCTGATACACCCCGAACGCCACGTTGTCGTTGCCCGCGACGATCGCGGTCGTCTCGGGGTGCTCGTCGAGCAGGCGGGTGGCGTACTCGAACGCGACCTCGGGCGACCAGCCGGGCATCTCGGGCATGACGGGGTCGATTCCCGCGGCGGCGAAGCCGTCGGCGAGTCCGCGAAAGCGCTCGGCGATCGTCACGCTCTGCCAGGGATCGTCCGTGACCGACGGCAGAGCGCCGAGCATTCCGACCCGCCGGTGGCCGGCAGCGGCGACGGCGTCGGCGACCGCCCGCCCCGCGGCGCGCTCATCGGGGAGAATGCTGGTGAGCCCGGTCGTCGTGCGGCCGTTCACGATAACGGCGGGAACGTCGCCCGGCAGCTCCGGCGCCGCGACCAGGCGGGCACCCATCAGGCCGATGACGATGCCGTCGACCCGCCGGTCGAGCATCTCTTCCACGGCGGCATCCAGCCCATCGAGCCCGCCGCCGATCTCGGTCATGAGCACGGTGTGATCGAAGCGCTTCGCCGCTGACAGGATGCCCCGGGTCATCGCCGAGGCGTAGCGGGTGATGGTCACCTCGTCGGAGATGAAGCCGATCGAGCGGGTCTTGCCCGAACGCAGGCTCTGTGCGGCGGGGTTGGGCTTGTAGCCGAGCTGCGCGGCCGCGGCGCGCACGCGGTCGGCTGCCTCTTGCGACAGTCGAGACCCCTGCCGATCGTTGAGGATCAGGCTCACGGCGGTCTTCGACATCCCCGACAGCGCGGCAACGTCGGCCAGCGTCGGTCGGCGCTGCCCGCCTGGTGTGGATGCCATGCGCCGCCCTTCTCGCCGAGTGTGCTCTCCATCATGTCCCACTCCACGACCGAAGAGGTGTGCTGAAACAATTCAGCATCAGCTATTGCGCGGATCTCGTCGCGATGCTACCGTCGTGCTAAATCCATTCAGCACCCTTTCTCAAGGAGAACCTTCGATGAAGAAGACCACTATCGCCGCGGTCAGCGTTGTGACCGTGGCGGCTCTGTTCGGCCTCGCCGGATGCGCCAAGGGCGGATCCACCGCCGGCGACTCAGACGGCACCATCACCCTCTGGACCCACAACGCGGGCAACGACGCAGAGCTCGGCGCGATCCAGCAGATCGTCGATGACTACAACGGCAGCCAGAAGAAGTACACCGTCAAGGTGCAGGCCTTCCCGCAGGACTCGTACAACAAGTCGGTGACCGCCGCCGCGGCATCCAAGAAGCTGCCCTGCATTCTCGACATCGATGGCCCGAACGTGCCGAACTGGGCGTGGGCGGGCTACCTCGCACCGATCGACGAGCTGAACGACCGCCTCGCCGACTTCCTGCCGTCGACGGTCGGCGTCTACAACGACAAGACGTACTCCTACGGCTTCTACGACGTCGCGCTGACGATGGTGAGCCGCAAGAGCGTGCTCGAGGCCAATGGCATCCGCGTTCCCACCGCCGCCGAGCCGTGGACCGGGAAAGAGTTCGACGATGCCCTCGCGAAGCTCAAGGCATCGGGCTCGTTCGACTATCCGGCCGACTTCATGACCTCCGCGACCGGCGAGTGGTACCCGTACGCGTACTCGCCGCTGCTGCAGAGCGCGGGCGGCGACCTGATCGACCGCACGACGTACGAGACCGCCGACGGCGTGCTCAACGGCCCCGAGGCGATCACGTGGGCCGAGTGGTTCCAGGGTCTCGTGAAGAACGGCTACATCGCCGCCAAGTCGGGCGCCGACCAGACCGCCGACTTCATCAACGGCAAGACGGGCATCATCTACGCCGGCAGCTGGGTCGCCGACAAGGTGCGCACGGCCTTCGGCGACGACGCGCTCTTCCTGCCGTCGGTCGACCTCGGCGAGGGGCCTAAGATCGGCGGCGCCTCGTGGCAGTGGGGCATGTCGAGCACGTGCGACAACACCGAGGGCGCCCTCGACTACCTGACATTCGCCGCGCAGGACAAGTACGTCGCCTCGGTCGCCAAGGCCACCGGCACGATCCCGGCAACCGACGCCGCAGCCGACATGGTCCCCGGCTACGAGGCGGGTGGCGTCAACGACGTCTTCCGTCAGTTCTCGAAGGCGGATGCCGTCGTCCGCCCGGTCACGCCCGCCTACCCCTTCATCTCGTCGACGTTCGCCGACGCGACGCAGAAGCTGCTCGACGGTGCCGACCCGCAGCAGACGCTCGATCAGGCGGTCAAGGACATCAACTCCGACCTGAAGCAGAACGACTTCTACAAGGGCTGATCCGCGTCCGGCGCGCACCGGGGAGGGCGGTCGAGAGATCGGCCGCTCTCCCCGGGAACGCCACCCTGGACCCACACCTACCGGCATCCGATGAAGGAGCCCGCCGTGACCACCACGACACCTCGCAAGGAGAAGGCCACCGCGCTCGCGATGTTCCTTCCCGCCGCCATCCTGATGGTGACGTTCCTGATCATCCCGATCATCCTCACGTTCATCCTCGCGTTCACGAACACGCGCCTGATCTCGCCCGAGCCGGGCAGGTTCATCGGCCTCGAGAACTTCGAGAACCTCTTCACCGACGCCACCTTCTGGGCGTCGCTGCGCAACACCGTGATCTTCACGGTCGTCATTGTGCCCCTGCAGTCGACCGTCGCCCTCGGCATGGCGCTCCTGGTGAACACGCGCACCCGCGGCACCACCTTCTTCCGGACCGTCTACTTCCTGCCCGTCGTCACCTCGATCGTCGTGGTGTCGATGCTGTGGCTGTTCATGTACCAGAAAGACGGCTTGATCAACGCGCTGCTCGCGCGCATCGGCATCCAAGGCCCCGACTGGCTCGGCGACCCGCACTGGTCGCTCTTTGCGATCATCGTCATGTCGATCTGGCAGGCGATGGGCTTCCACATGATCATCTGGCTGTCGGGACTTCAGACGATCCCGGGCGAGCTCTACGAAGCCGCATCCCTCGACGGAGCCACGCGCTGGCAGCAGTTCGTCAACGTCACCTGGCCCGGCCTTCGCCCCACCGCCGTGTTCATCCTGATCACAATCACGATCGCCGCGTTCGGCTTGTTCGCACAGGTGAACGTCATGACGCAGGGTGGGCCGCTCGATTCCACCACGACGCTCGTGTTCATGGCCGTCCGCACGGGGTTCGAGCGACAGCAGACCGGCTACGCCGCCGCGATCTCGCTGGTGTTCTTCGTGCTGGTGCTGATCGTGACCCTCATCCAGATGTTCCTTACGCGTGACAAACCCGCCAAGAAGGGAGCGCGGTCATGACCGCCCTCGACGTCACCCGCCCGGTCGTCCCGGTCGACGGCCTCACCCCGCGCGCGCGCCCGCGCCGCGGCTGGCGCTTCGCGCTCATGCTGGCGCTCAAGATCGTGCTCGCGCTCGTGTTCGGGCTGCCGCTGGTCTTCATGATCGTCTCGAGCTTCAAGCCCGACCTGCAGATCTTCAGCGACCTCGGCAGCGTGCTCGCGTTCCTGCCCGTCGGCGACCTGACGCTCGACAACTACACCGGCGTGTTCGACCGGGTGCCGTTCGCGCAGTTCCTCGCGAACTCGATCCTGATCTCGGCGCTGACGGTCGGGCTCGGGCTGATCGTCAACTCGATGGCCGCGTTCGCGATGTCGCGCATGCGGATGCCGGGGCGCAAGATCGCCCTCGGCGTGATCCTCGCGACCCTCATCGTTCCGTTCGAGGTCATGGCCCTGCCGATGCTCTGGTGGGTGAACCAGCTGCCGTACTTCGACGGATCGGAGTTCGTGCAGGGATGGCTCGACACCTACGCCGTGCAGATCGTGCCGTTCATCGCGAACGCGTTCTCGATCTTCCTCTTCTACCAATACTTCGAGTCGATCCCGCGCGAGCTCGACGAGGCCGCGCGCGTCGACGGCGCGGGGTGGTTCCGCATCTACCGGACGATCGTCATGCCACTGTCGGGGCCGGCGATCGCGACAGCCGTGATCCTCACCTTCCTGCCCGCGTGGAACCAGTACCTGTGGCCGCTCATGGTCACGCAGAGCGAGTCGGTGCGGCCCGTCATGGTCGGCATCGACTACTTCAAGCAGCTCAACGTGTCGTGGGGACAGATCATGGCATACGCGTCGATCATCACGGTGCCCGTGCTCGCCCTGTTCATCGGCTTCCAGCGCTCGTTCGTATCGTCGATCGCCGCGTCGGGCGTGAAGGGATGACGGCGGATGCCCCGGCCGTGAGCTGCACCGAGATCGCGCGACCGCGGCTGCACATCACGCCGACGACGAACTGGATGAACGACCCCAACGGGCTGATCTTCCACGATGGCCGCTACCACGTGTACTTCCAGTACAACCCGCACGCCTCAGACCACGGCAACATGAGCTGGGGGCACGTCAGCAGCGCCGACCTGCTCTCGTGGCGAGAGCACCCCGTCGCGCTGTGGTTCGACGAGACCGAGCAGGTCTATTCCGGGTCGGTCGTGTTCGATGAGCACGACACGAGCGGTCTCGGCACACCGGGGCATCCCCCGCTCGTCGCGGTCTACACGTCGGCGCGCACCGATGGCATCCAGGCGCAGTCGCTCGCTGTCAGCCTCGACGGCGGCGAGGTCTGGGAGAAGTTCGCCGGCAATCCGGTGCTCGACCGCGGCTCGAAGGACTTCCGCGATCCGAAGGTGTTCCGTTACGAGGGTCGGGGCGAGTCGTTCTGGGTGATGGTGGCGGTCGAGGCCGCACAGCACCGCGTGCTGTTCTACCGCTCCGACGACCTGCGCACGTGGTCGTACCTGTCCGACTACGGCCCCGCCGGAGCCGTCGGGGGTGTGTGGGAGTGCCCTGACCTCTTCCCGCTCGCGCTTGACGGCGACCCCGATCGCGTGCGCTGGGTGCTCGTGATCTCGCTGCACCCGGGCGGGCCCGCGGGCGGATCGGCGACCCAATACGTGGTCGGCGACTTCGACGGGGTATCGTTCACGCCCGATGTCGCGCTCACCCCGGTCGGTGCCGACTCGCCGGACCTCGCCACCCTCGACTGGGTGGATGCCGGGCCCGACTGCTACGCCGGCGTGACCTTCAACGGCCTGCCCGACGCGCAGCGGACTTTCGTCGCCTGGATGAGCAACTGGTCGTACGCCGCCGTGCTGCCCACGGCAGACGAGGCCGGCTGGCGCGGCGCGATGACCCTGCCACGGCGGCTCGGCCTGCGCACCGTCGACGGCCGCGCGCGGCTCGTGGCCACGCCCGCGCTGCCGCCGTCCGTGGCATCCTCCACCACTCTCCCCGCCGGGGCCCGGCTCGCGGGCGTTCTGCACGAGGCCGCACGAATCGATGTCGAGACGCTGAAGCCCGGTGAGGTCGTCGTGCGGCTCGGCGATGACGGATGCCTCGTCGAGGTCGTCATCGACGCCGTGCTCGCGGTCGTGCGGGTCGACCGCTCGGCCGCGCGACCGGCCACGGGTACGATGCCCGTCGCCGACCGCTTCGAGGCGCGCTACGCCGCGCACCCCGTGCACCCCGTGACGATCGTCGTCGACAACGGCTCGGTCGAGGTGTTCGCAGGAGCAGCCGGAGGCGGCAGTGCCGTCATCACCGCGCTGACCGCGCTGCCGCCCGGCCCCGCGATCGAGGTCTCGACCACGGCTGCCGCGCGGGTCGCGATCGGCGATCTGGCCCCGTCGCCGGCGGGGTGACGTCGCCGGCCGAGTGATGTCGGCGGCGAAGGCGTCGACCATGATGGACGTGCGGAAAGGAAGCGCATGTCCCCCACCGAGTTCGACGCACTGACCGAGGCCACGCTCCGTGAGAACGGCAGCCTGAAGTGGACGATGTTCCCCGATACGATCGGCGCGTTCGTCGCCGAGATGGACTTCGGGCTGGCTCCCGCGGTCCGTGACGCACTGGGGAACGCGCTCGACCGCGGAGTGACGGGATATCTGCCCGCGCACCTCGCGAACGATCTGTCGGCCGCGACGGCGGCGTGGTACGAGCAGAACTACGGGTGGGTGGTTCCCGCTGACCGCGTGCATCATGTGCCCGACGTCATCCACGCGTTCCAACTGACCATCGAGCGCTTCACCGCGCCGGGGTCACCCGTGATCGTGCCGACCCCGGCATACATGCCGTTCCTCGTGGTGCCCCCGATGCTCGGCCGCGAGGTCATCGAGGTTCCCAGCATCGAAGCGGGCGGCCGCATGACAATGGACCTGGGCGGCATCGCGCGCGCGTTCGAGCAGGGTGGCGGACTGCTGGTGCTGTGCAATCCGCACAATCCGCTCGGCACGGTCTTCACCCGGGATGAACTCGTCGCGCTGTCCGAGGTGGTGACAGCCGCGAACGGTCGGGTGTTCTCCGATGAGATCCACGCGCCGATCGTCTATGCGCCTGCGACGCACGTGCCCTACGCGTCGATCTCGGCGGAAGCGGCCGCGCACACCGTGACTGCGGCGTCGGCATCGAAGGCGTGGAACCTCGCGGGCCTGAAATGCGCGCAGGTGATCCTGTCGAATGACGTGGATGCCGCGCTGTGGAGCACCTTCGGGTTCTGGGCCGGCCATGGCACCGCGACCCTCGGCGTGATCGCGAACACCGCCGCGTACTCTGCGGGCGCGCCCTGGCTCGACGAGGTCGTCGACTACCTCGACGGCAATCGGCGACTGCTCGCGGAACTGGTCGCAGAGCACCTGCCCGAGGCGCGCATGACGGTACCCGAGGGCACCTACATCGCTCTGATTGACTTTCGAGCGTACGGCCTCGAGGGCGATCTCGGCGAGTGGTTCCGCGACCACGCGTCGGTGGCGATGACCGACGGCGCCGCGTGCGGCGAGGCCGGCACGGGGCATGCCCGTTTCGTCTTCGCCCTGCCGCGCCCCCTCCTGCGCGAGGCGATCGAGCGGATGGCCGCCGCCCTCGCGGGTCGTGCGGGGGGCGAGGCGGCAGGCTGACTCGACGGCGCCTCAGTACTCGGTGTGCCCCAGGTTGGCGTGCGGGGCGGTGCGGAAAATGGCCTCCGCCGCCTGCAGCTCGAACACGACGAGCTCGTTCACGCCCGCACGCACGACGGGCGCGGGGACGTACAGCGTGTGCTGCGGGCCGCGGGACCAATAGCGGCCCAGGGGGAAGCCGTTGATCCACGCGGCGCCCTTGCCCCAGCCTCGCGTGTCGAGGAACAGGTCGGCGGGCTCGTCGAGCTCGAAGCTCGCCCGCGCGAACGACGGGCCACTCAACGCGCCGGCACTCGGCTCGGTGACGCCCGGCGCCCCGGCATCCAGCACCGCCGTCACGCCCGACAGGTCACCGAGGGCGAGCGGCAGCACCGACCAGTCGCGCAGCGGCTGGCCGCCCACGCGCACCTCGCCGATCAGGCCCTTGCTCTCGCCGATGCGCGGGCCGTAATTCACCCGACCCTGGTCTTCTACGAAGATCTCGAGCGTCCCGCGGGCATCAGCCGGCAGCGCCAGGCGGGTGTCGTGGTGATCGCGGGCGAGGATGCCGACGGGCGAGCCGTTCAGCGACACGATCGCGCGGTCGCGCACCTCGTCGATCTCGAGCACGGCGCCGCGCGGGGCATCCACCTCAGCGCGGTACAGCGTGAAGCCCTCGGAGACGCCGAGGGCATCCATCGTGGGCACGCTGTCGTGCGACGTCCACTCCCCCAGCGAATCCGCGACCTCGGCGAGCGGGACGACCGACTCGAATACGCCCTCGAGAGTCGGCGCGTCGGGCGCAGGGCCGGGCACATCGTCGGGGTCGAGATCGGTGTACCGGCTCAGCACCTCGCGAAACGCCCAGTACTTGCCGGTCGGATGCCCCGACTCGTCGAGCGGGGCGTCGTAGTCGTAGCTCGTGACGAGGGGCTGATAGACGCCCTTGTCGTTCGCGCCGTTCGTGAAGCCGAAGTTCGTGCCCCCGTGGAACATGTAGAGGTTCACCGACGCGCCCGCCGCGAGCAGGTCGTCGAGGTCGCGGGTCGACTGCTCGACCGTCGTCGTGTGGTGGTGAGCGCCCCAGTGGTCGAACCAGCCATCCCAGAACTCCGAGCACATGAGGGGTCCGCTCGGCTGGTGTGCGCGCAGCGCCGCCAGTCGCTCGGTCGAGCGAGATCCGAAGGATGCCGTGCGGTGCAGCCCCGGGATGCTGCCGTTCTCGAGCATGTCGGGCTGCGGCTGGTCGACCGTCGTGAACGGCACCGTGAGACCGATCGCCCGGTTGATCTCGACGAGCTTCTCGAGGTAGGCCGGGTCGGAGCCGTAGGCGCCGTACTCGTTCTCGATCTGGACGAGGATCACCGGCCCGCCGCGGTCGACCTGACGCGGCACGAGCACGGGCGCGAGCTGGTTCATGTACCGCTCGATGGCCGCGAGGTACTGCGGCTCGTCGCGGCGGACGCCGACCGTACCCGAGGTGAACAGCCACGCGGGAAGCCCGCCGTTCGTCCACTCGGCGCAGATGTAGGGGCCGGGCCGCACGATCGCGTGCATGCCTTCGGCCGCGACGTCGTCGAGGAACCGCCCGAGATCGAGGCCCCCGCTCAGGTCGAACTCGTCGGGCGTCGGGGCGTGCGCGTTCCACGCGACGTACGTCTCGATCGTGTTGAGCCCCATCTGCCGGGCCTTGCGGATGCGGTCGCGCCACAGGTCGGGGTGCACGCGGAAGTAGTGCAGCGCCCCCGAGAGGATCTGAAACGGCTGGCCGTCGAGCTCGAAGTGCTCGTCGCCGATGCGGAAATCAGGCATGTGCGGCCTCCTCAGCCGGGGAGATGGTCCATGTTTGCGTAAACATACTCGTGGATGAGCCTAGCGTGTTTGCGTGATCATTCATGAGGTGTGGTGATCCGGAAAGCAGGTGTCCGTGGCCGGTGCGAACGATCGGGAGGCGACGCTTCGGCGCGCTCCCTCGATGGCCGACGTGGCCCGTCACGCGGGTGTGTCGGCGCAGACGGTGTCGCGCGTGTCCAATGGACTCGCGAACGTCGATGCGATGACGCGTGACCGCGTGCTCGCCTCGATGCGCGCGCTGGGGTATCGGCCGAACGGAGCAGCCCGCGCTCTCAAGAGCGGCCGGTTCCACACGGTCGGCGTCATCATGTTCACGCTCGAGACCCTCGGAAACGTCCGGACGCTGGATGCCATCGTCAGCGAGGCGGCGAAGGCCGACTACTCGGTGACCCTCATGCCGGTGCAGGATCCGACGCTCGGCGCCGTCTCGGGCGCGTACCGGCGGCTCAGCGACCAGGCCGTCGACGGCGTGATCATCATCTTCGAGGCATCCCTGCTCGATCAGGTCGAAATCTCACTCCCCCCGGGGCTGCCGGTCGTGGTGATCGACTCGAACGCCGGCGCCGAGTATTCGGTCGTCGACGTCGACCAGGCGCAGGGCGCCCGGCAGGCCACCGAGCACCTGATCGGGCTGGGGCACAGCCAGGTCTGGCACATCGCCGGCCCGCGGTCGTCGTTCTCGGCGACCCACCGCGAGGAGTCGTGGCGCAAGACCCTCGTCGAGGCGGGCATCACTCCCCCCGAGGCGCTGTACGGCGACTGGACCACCGAGTCGGGCTATCGCCTGGGCCTCGAGCTCGGGCGCCGGCCCGAGGTGACGGCGATCTTCGCCGCGAACGACCAGATGGCGCTCGGTGCGATGCGCGCACTGCACGAGCTCGGCCGCGACATCCCCGGCGATGTGAGCGTCGTGGGCTTCGACGACATGGACGAGGCTCGGGCCTTCTGGCCGCCGCTGACGTCGGTGCACCAGAACTTCCGCGACGTCGGACGAATCGCGATGGAGCGCCTGCTCGCCCACATCGCCGATCCGGCCGCGCCGGTCGAGGCCGACCTCATTCCCACGGCGCTCGTCGTGCGTGAGAGCAGCGGGCCGCCGCCACGGTGAGCGGCGGCGGCCCGATCGGCCGAGCGGAATGGCGGGTGCTCGCCCGTGACCCGCCGCCGATGGACGCTCAGTGCGCTCCGGCCTGACCGATGCCGGGCCGTCCGGGGATAACCGCGGCGAGGAGCGCCGCGATCAGCGCCGCCGCAGCGCCGATCGACAGAGAGACGGTGAACCCGGCGATCGTGGGGACGGTGTGGCCGGAGAGCTGCTGCGTGAACTGAGCCAGAACGACACCGATGATCGCGGCGGAGACGGTGCTGCCGAACGACCGCATGAGGGAGTTGAAGCCGTTCGCCGCTGCCTTCTCACTCGCGGGGACGGAGCTCATGATCAGTGCGGGCATGGAGCCGAAGGCGAGGCCGATGCCGACGCCGACGATCGCGCCACCCACGACGTAACCGGTGGCGGTCCAGCCCAGCAACGCGGCATCCGCAGGTCCGGGCTGCCGGTTGCCGAGAGTGGACAGGATGATCGCGATCGCGGCATATCCGATCGCGACCGTGATGCCGGCGACGGTGAGGGTCACTTTCGGGCCGCGTCGGCGGGAGAGGTTCGATCCGAACTTCGACACGGCAGCCATCGCGATGCCCATGGGAACCATGCACAGCCCCATGCCGAGAAGTGGCAGGCCGAGGCCGAAGCCGAGCTCGACGGGGAACTGCAGCACCTGCGGGATGATCAGATTCAGCGCATACATCGAGAAGCCGACGAGGATCGACGCGAGATTCGTCAGCAGCACGACAGGCTTGACGGTCGTCCGCAGATCGACCAACGGGTGCGGGATGGTGATCTCGTACCAGCCCCACAGAACGAGGACGACCGCACCGATCACGAAGCCTCCGATGGTCAGGGGCGAGCCCCACCCCCACTCCGCACCCTTCGAGATCGCCAGGAGCAGAGCGACGAGACCGACGGAGAGACCGGCCGTGCCGACGTAGTCGAACCCGTGGTTGTGACTCTTCGGATCGTGCACCGGGATGAAGAACACGATCGCGATCAGCGCGAGCACGCCGGCGGCCGCGATGACCCAGAACAGCACACGCCAGCTCGCATACTGCGAGATCGCGGCGGAGAACGGCAGACCCAGCGCGCCGCCGATACCCAGCGAAGAGCTCATCAACGCGACGGCCGACCCCGACTTCTCGCGGGGGAGCACATCGTGCAGCAGCGAGATTCCGAGGGGGATCATGCCCGTCCCCAATCCCTGCAGCCCGCGCCCGACGATCATCGGGACGAGGTCCGCCGCCAGGGCGCAGAGGATGGAGCCGACGACGAACGGCACGAGGGCGACGACGAGCATCTTCTTCTTGCCGTAGAGATCGCCGAGGCGACCGATGACGGGCGTGGCGATCGCCCCCACGAGAAGCGTGATCGTGATGATCCACGACGCGTTCGACGCGTCGGTGTGGAAGATCTCCGGCAGCTGAGTGATGATCGGGACGACCAGGGTCTGCGCGAGCGAGACGACGATGCCGGTGGCGGCGAGTGTGGCGACGACCAGGCCGGTGCGGTGACCGGGGTCGAGCCGATCGATCAGTGTCTCTTCGACGTCGGTGACTGTCATGCATTGTCCAATCGGTGGAGTGGTGAGAACGGAAAGGTCATATGTAACTTACATAACGCTAGATATGTATACTACACATAGATCGCGGCTGCGGAGCCCGGAAGGAGGATGCGCGTGAGCAGGCAACGGACCTCAGCCAGTGAACCCGCCCGGCGGCTCGCCGGGATGTTCGCAGAGTTCGACCGTCATTCCCGAGCGCTGGCGCAACGGGCGACGCTGGGCACCGCAGACATGCGCATGCTCTGGCTCCTCGCCGACGGCGAGGCCCGCACCCTCCGACAGATCGCGCACGACCTCAACCTCGAGCAGTCGACCGTCAACCGTCAGGTCAACGCCGCGGTGGCCGCCGGCATCATCGAGCGGGAGAGGGAACGCGGTTCCGGTCCCTACCTGTTCACCGCGACCACCCAGGGTCGTCAGGAGTTCGAACGCAACCTCAACGCCTCACAGGCTGCGTACCGACACGCCCTGGATTCGCTCGGCGACGAGGCGCCACGGTTCCTGGAGCTCACGCGACGTTTCGTCGACGCCTATCACCAGGCCGTCGAGGGCGACGAGCGAGACTGACCGCGTGCGCACGGCCTCTGCCGTCTACTCCGCCGCACGCGGGAAGAGGATGCGCAGCGAGAACCAGGTGTCATCGGCGACGATCGAGACCGTGCCGCCGTAGGCGTGCACCGCGGTCTCGATGTTCCGCAACCCGTATCCGTGACCTTCCTCGGTCTTGCGCGTGGCGACGAGCTGCCCCTCACGCCGGATGACGCCGTCGAACGTGTTCTCGACGCGGAGCATCACGAAGTCGTCCTGAGCGAACAGCGCCAGTCGGACGACGCGGTCGTCGGGATCGACGAGCTTGACGGTCGCCTCGACGGCGTTGTCGAGCGCGTTCCCCACGATCGCGGTCAGCTCCAGCGGGCGCAGGAACTCGAGGAGCGAGCCATCCGCGACGTACGACACGTCGACGCCGTGTTCCAGCGCGTAGGCGCGCTTGGCTGTCAGCACGGCGTCGAGCACATGGTTTCCGCTGTGGACGCTCGCCCCGTACTGACGGATCGAGTCTTCGAGCTCGTCGAGCATGCGCCCCCGCGCACGCGGGTCGGGTTCGGCGCGGAGGGCGTCGATGTGGTGCTTCATGTCGTGGTACTTGCGGTTGACGTCGTCGATGGCGCGCCGGGTGATCTGGTACTGGTCGTGCTGGCTGCGCAGCAGCGCCGCCATCGCCTCCGCGTCTCGACGAGCGTGCAGCTCGCGCCGCACCCACTGCTGGGCGAACAGCCCGATGAAGCCTGCGAAGTCGACGAGTGTGCGGATGTAGAAGATCTCGGGTCCGTAGCGACTGCTGAACGGCGTGTCGGCGCTCACGAAGCTGAGATTCGAGATGGCGAACGTGCCGACGCTGATCGCCACGGCCGCGACGAGCTCACCGCGCGTGACACGCAGGTCACCCACCCCCGCGAAGTTGCGGCGTTCCAGCATCCAGACCACCGTGAAGGTCACCGCATATGCGGCCAGGTACGCCAGCGTCTGCGCGCGCGGATCGATCTCGGCGGCGTAGAACCGATCGAGCTGCCAATAAGTGGATGCCGCCAGCTCCGCCAATACGAAGGCGCGCGCTGTGAGGTACCCCGCGGTCACCAGGTCCGTTCGCGCGGCCACCGCGATGAGGGCGAACATCGTCGCGGCGGCCACGAGCATTCCGGGCACCCACAGCGACAGGGCAAGCGTGCTGGCCCACCCGTGCACGAGCAGCAGAAGCCCCAGGCCCAGTGCGCCGACGAGCACCGATACCGCCCGCCGATACCTGCGCCCCACGACCAGGATGTAGACGATGCACGCGCCCCACTCCGCGATCGCGGTGAGGTGTCGGGGGATGTCGGCGACGATCGTCGGTACGGCATCGCTCATGCGGGCAGCCCGCGAGAACCGACGTAGGCGGCGAGCCCGGCGAGGAACTCTCGTTTGCGCGGCCGGCTGATGGGCAGGACGGCTCCTCCACGGACCCGGCATTCGCTGCCGTCTATCCCCGTGACGTGTCGCAGGTTCACGAGCAGCCCGCTGTGGCAGCGCATGAACCCCTCACCGCTGAGCGTGTCCTCCATGGCCTTGAGCGTGGAGACGACGCCGAAGGTCCCGTCGAGCGTGTGCACCTCGATGCGGTGCTTGACGCTCTCGAGGTAGCGGATGTCGTCGACGGCGACGCGATGATGCGCGCCGTCGACGGTGGTGAAGAGCAGGTCGCGGCGGTCGCGCTGCCGAAGCCGCAGGATGACCCGTCGCATCTCGTG
>JASCPF010000061.1 GCA_029959325.1 Microbacteriaceae bacterium PS02068 | reverse complement strand
GGGGGGGGGGGGGGGGGGCGGCCGGCGGGGCGGGGGGGGGGGCCGGCGCGTGCGCGGCGACGGCGGGCGTCGCGGCGACGACGGGCGTCACCGCCACGGCAGCGGCCACCGCCGATGCCGCCACCGCATCGGACGCAGCGGCCCGCACCGCGGCCGGAACCGGCTCAACCGGCGACGAGGCGATCTCGCGCTGCAGCTCGAGCACGGCGCTGAGGGCGGCGGTCGCAGCCGCACCCTTCTGCTCTTGGGGGGCGAGGCGCGGGATCGCCGAGGTGTCGCCGTAGCCGCCGTGGCGGTCGTCACGGAGCATCACGCCGCCCTGCAGCTCGATCACGCGGCGCTTCATCTGGTCGACGAAGCCCGCCTCGTGCGTAGCCATCACGACCGTCGTGCCGCCTTCGTTGATGCGCGCCAGCAGCTGCATGATGTCGACGGAGGTGGCGGGGTCGAGGTTTCCGGTCGGCTCGTCGGCCAGCAGGATCTGCGGTCGGTTCACGAGCGCGCGGGCAATCGCGACGCGCTGCTGCTCACCGCCCGAGAGCTCGTGGGGCAGGCGCTTCTGCTTGCCGTCGAGGCCGACCAGCGCCAGCACCTCGGGCACCGCCTGATGGATGAACCCGCGCGAGGACCCGATCACCTGCAGGGTGAACGCGACGTTCTGGAAGACCGTCTTGTTCGGCAGCAGCCGGAAATCCTGGAAGACCGCGCCGATGTGCCGCCGGAAGTACGGGACCTTGCGCGTCGAGAGGGTGTGCAGATCGCGCCCGAGCACCACGACCCGCCCGTCGCTGGGAGAGTCTTCCCGCAGGATCAGGCGCAGGCACGACGACTTGCCCGACCCCGAGGCGCCCACGAGGAAGACGAACTCCCCGCGCTGCACCTCGAAATCGACGTCGCTCAGCGCCGGCTTGTTCGTCCCGCGATACTTCTTGCTGACGTGCTCGAACCGGATCATGACCCGACGAGCCTAAGCGGGTGACCCTGGGATGCCCGGCACGACACCCCGCGCGCAGGTTTCCGTGCCCGACGTCCGACCCGCCGCCCGTCGGAATCGGCGAGTAGTGGGCGCGACACGTGACATCCGGCTCGGTCATGCCGCGTGTTGCGCCGACTTCTTCGTGCCGACCGGGCCGAGAGAGTGAATCGTCGTCACGAACTGCTGCCTCGCGACGCCCATGCCCGCAGAACGCGACCAGGATTCTCGCGGCCGCGGCCCAGGCGCCCTATCAGTCGTCGTCTTTGCGCTTGCGCCAGCGGATGCCTGCGGCGATGAGCCCGTCGAGGTCGCCGTCGAACACGACCGCCGGGTTGCCGACTTCGTAGCCGGTGCGCAGGTCTTTCACGAGCTGCTGGCCGTAGAGGAAGTACGAGCGCATCTGGTCGCCCCAGCTCGCCGTGATCGTGCCGGCGAGTTCCTTCTTCTTCGCGGCCTCTTCTTCACGCTTGAGCAGCAGCAGACGCGTCTGCAGCACGCGCATCGCGGCGGCGCGGTTCTGGATCTGGCTCTTCTCGTTCTGCATCGAGACGACGAGACCCGTCGGAAGGTGCGTGATGCGCACCGCCGAGTCGGTCGTGTTGACCGACTGACCGCCCGGGCCCGACGAGCGGAACACGTCGACGCGGATGTCACCTTCGGGGACCTCGACCTCGACGGCCTCTTCGAGCGCGGGGATGACCTCGACCGCGGCGAACGACGTCTGCCGCTTGTCGGCGCCGCCGAACGGGCTGATGCGCGCCAGGCGATGCGTGCCGGCCTCGACCGAGAGGGTGCCGTAGGCGTACGGGGCATCCACTTCGAACGTCGCCGACTTGATGCCGGCGCCCTCCGCGTACGACGTGTCCATGACCTTCACGGAATACTTGTGCCGCTCGGCCCAGCGCAGGTACATGCGCAGCAGCATCTCGGCGAAGTCAGTGGCATCGTCGCCGCCGGCGCCCGAGCGGATCGTCACGACCGCGGGGCGATCGTCGTACTCGCCGTCGAGCAGGGTCTGCACTTCGAGCTGGCCGATGACGGCCTGCAGGTCGGTGATCTCGCGGCGCGCCTCGGCGGCGGTCTCTTCGTCGTCCATCTCGTTGGCCATCTCGACGAGCACGTCGAGATCGTCGAGGCGCTGCTCGACGTCGGTGACGCGCTTCAGATCGGCCTGACGGTGACTGAGCGCGCTCGTGACCTTCTGCGCCTTCTCGACATCGTCCCAGAGGTCGGGTGCGCCGGCCTCTTCGGAGAGCCGTTCGATCTCGAGGCGGAGAGCGTCGACATCGACCACGGCGGCGATGTCGGAGAACGTGGAGCGAAGCGCCTGGATGTCGGCGGAGGGATCGAAATCAAGCATGACACTCCAGACTAACGTGGATCGGGTGACCGCCGCCGACGCCCCCGACTCGATCCGCCGCGTGCTGTGGCGCTTCGCGCCGGTCATCTACGGGCCGACGGTGCTCTTCGCGCTGGGTGAGGGCGCCGTGATCCCGCTGCTGCCGGTGTTCGCCGCCCGCCTCGGCGCCGATGTGCCGACGGCGGCGCTCGTGGCATCCGCCCTCGTCGTCGGCCAGCTCTGCGGCAACATTCCCGCCGGGTGGGCCGTGGCGCGCATCGGTGAGCGCCTCACGATGGCGATCGGCGGTGCCATCGCGATGCTCGGGGTAGCCGGGCTCGCGCTCGCGCCGAACCTTGCGCTGCTCGCGGCATCGGTCTTCGTCATCGGTCTGTGCGCGGCGGCGTTCGGCCTGGCCCGACACTCGTTCATGACGACGCGGGTGCCGCTCGCGTTCCGTGCTCGCGCACTGTCGCTGCTCGGCGGCACGTTCCGGCTCGGGATGTTCGTCGGGCCGTTCATCGCGGCGGCCCTGTTGGCGCTGTTCGGCGATGAGCACTCGACTGTGTGGTTCTTCGGGGCCTGTCTCGTCGCGACCCTCGTGCTCGTGCTGTGGGGACCCGATCCTGAAACGGATGCCACGGTCGCGCCGCCCCACGTCGACGTCAACGCAGACGCTCCGAGCGCCGAAGACTCGGGCGAACCGGTCACCGGGTCGATCCCGACGACGGAACGCGTGGGCGTGTTCCGCACGATGTGGCGCTTCCGTGGGGTGCTCGGGCGGCTCGGGCTTGCCGCGGCGTCGCTGTCGGCGGTGCGATCGGCCCGCCAGGTCGTGCTGCCGCTGTGGGGCGTGTCGATCGGCCTCGATGCGCAGACGATCGCGCTCGTGGTCGGCATCTCGGGCGCGATCGACTTCGCGCTGTTCTACGCGAGCGGGCAGGTGATGGACCGCTTCGGACGCCTGTGGGCGGCATTGCCCGCGATGATCCTGATGGGCGGAGGCTTCGTCGCGCTCTCGTTCACGCACGACCTTCCGCAGGCCGCGATGTGGTTCGCGATGTTCGCGGCGGTGCTCGGCGTCGGCAACGGCCTGTCGAGTGGCATCCTGCTCACCCTCGGCGCCGACGTCGCGCCGCCCGCCGATCCGGCTCCGTTCCTCGGCTCATGGCGCACGCTGAGCGACGCGGGTGGCGCGGTCGCGCCGCTCCTCCTGTCGGCACTGGCCGCCGCGTTCTCGCTGTCCGTCGCGACCGGCGCGATGGGGATCATCGGGCTCGCGGGCGCCGCGGCCTTCGTGCGGTGGGTGCCGCGCTTCGTGCCGCGGCCTCGATCGGACTCCTGACGCTCAGCGCGCATCAGCGCAACGCGGTGCGGCTCGTCGCGGTCGATCGAAGCGTCCACCCGTCGGGGACGAACAGCGTGAGAACGGGTGGATGCCACGTGGCCTCTACCGTCACGCGGGCCGAGACCCCGTCGGGCGTCGACGCGGTGACGAGCGTCGCGGTGTCGAGCGCGTCGAGCAGTTCGGAGGCCTGGTCGTAGACGCCGTCGTCGGTGAGGCGAGCCGTCACCGCTCCCCCGCCGAGCGTGAGCGTGAACCCGTCGGCGCCCGCGAGAGCCGCCGCGTCGGCCGCGGCATCCGCGCGCTTCTGCGTCAGGTACAGACTCGTCGCATCGACGCAGACCAAGACCAGCACGAGCGCCAAGACGGCGTAGCCCAGCGTCAGCAGCAGCACGGATCCCTCATCAGAGGGATGCTCATCGTTCGTGTGCTCGTCGTTCGGAGTCCCGCCGTCGAGGGGCGAGACACGGCAGCCGGCACGTCGCATCCTCACGGCTCCGTCCCCCAGAAGCGCGACACCTTCTGCACCGAGACAGCCTCGACCGGCACCCGCGCGGCATTGTCGAGACCGAAGATCGCGGGCACGAGCGGAAGCGGCACGGACGTTCGCACCGTGACCGTGAGCAATGCCCCCGCCTCGGGGCACGCCGACGCGCCACCGGCGCAGGCGATGTCGATATCCAGCACGCCCGGGTCGAGGCCATACTCGCTGACGATCGCGTCGCGGACGCGCGCCGCGCGGGCGTCGGCACTCTCGAGGTCGGGCGCATCGGCGATCGTTCGGGCGATCTGCCGCGCCCCTGTCTCGACCCCGAGCGCCTGTCCTTGGATCGCGCCCAACGCGATCACGAGGTAGACGATCGGCACGAGCAAGACGAGACCGACCAGGATGAACTCGAGTGCGGCCGACCCTTCGTCCGAAGCCGAAGCGCCCGCGTCGTCATCGGTCGAAGCTCTCACGCGGAGCATGAGCGGTCACCTCCATGGCGGCGGGGATGCCGATGAGGCCGACCAGCGGCAGCGTGGCGACGACGGTCACCTCGACCTGCGCACCCGCAGCCGAGTCCGTCTCGACGGCGGTGACCTGGGCATCCAAACCGTCGCCCACGGCGGTCACGATGAGCCGCTGCGCTCGCGTGGCGCCGTCGGCGGGCTGCATGTCGGCGAGCGCGCCGTGGTACGCCCCCTCGACGGCGGCGTCGTGGACAACGTTGCGCACGTAGATCGCGAACGCGAGCTGGATGACCGCGAGGGTGAGGAGCGTCAGCAACGTGCCGACCAGCACGAACTCGACCGGCGCTGATCCGCTGTCGTCACCCCGTGGCCGACGCCTCGATGCACGCATCAGGCCACGCATCGCGTCACACATGAGGCCGTCAGAAGCCGGAGACGCGATCCAGCGCCTGCTGGAAGAGATCCGCGAGAGCCGGGCCGGCGAGCGCCCAGATCGCGACGACAAGACCCGCCGTCATCAGCGTGACAAGTACCCAGCCGGGCACATCACCCCGATCGTCGCCAAGGCTCTCGTGAGCGTCATCTCGGGGCGGTACAAGCCGCCCCCACCTGGTGCGGATCATCTCCGCCTCCTTTCGACCGTGACCGGTCATCCGATTCCGAGCTTGAGCATGACGATCCCGGGGAACACGGCGAACAGCACCGAGAGCGGCAGAATCAAGAAGACGAGCGGCAGGAGCATGAAGATCTCCTTCCGCCCCGCCGCCTCGATGAGCGCGCGCTTGGCATCCTCTCGCGCGTCGTTCGCCTGCTCCTGCAGCACGTGGGCGAGCGGAGCGCCGCGATCCATCGCCGCCACCAGGTGCTCGACGGCGCGTGACAGCGCGGGCACGTCGGCGGTCTTCGCCACGCTCAGGAGCGCCTCGGACAGGCTCGAACCCGTGCCGCTCGCAAGGACCGCGCTGCGCAGCTCGCCGGTCAGCACCCCCGTGCCGACGTCCCCGACGCGACGCAGCGCGTCGCGCAGTCCCTCCCCCGCCGACAGGCATAGGGCGAGGAACTCGAGCACCGTCGGCAGCTCCTCCTCGATACGCGCCACGCGCCGCCGCGCGATGATGTGCAGCCGCTGTTCGCAGGCAACCACCGCGACGGCCGCGAAGATCGGCGGCAGAAGCACCGCGACAAGCCCGCCTCGTCCCGCGAGCGCGGCGACCACGGCCAGCGCCCCACCGAGGGCGAGTCCAGCCACACCCCAGCCGAGCTGCGTCGCGCGGAACGCCACGACGTCGCGCCGCTGACCCGCCTGCCGCAGGCGCTGGGCGAGTGCTTCGTTGCCGCCCCACAGCGCCGCAACTCGATCGAGCGTGGTGCGCCAGCCGGGCAGGCCATTCAGACGAGGTGCAGCGCGCAGCGGTGTGAGGCCCGCCGGATCGGCGATGTCGCGAACGTAGGGCGCGATCCGCTGTGCGAGCGAACGCGCTGCCCATCGCGGCACCCGTTGCGCCGCCAGCAGCATGCCCGCTGCGAAGGCGGCACCGAGGATGACGGCGCAGGCGGCGAGGGTGGCGGCGCTCATCCGAACCACCGCTGCGGCTCGGGCAAGCGACCCAGACGAAGAGTGAGACGGTACGCGAACACGGAGACGAGTGCTCCGACGAGCACGACGACAGAACCCGCGCCGGTCCCGTACGCGGCGGCGCCTTCGGGACGCAGGGCGAGGAGCCCCAGCACGATCCAGGGCGCGACGACGCCCACGACCGCAGCTCCCCGCACCCACGACTGTCGCGCCTCGACTTCGGCGCGGAGGGTCGCGTCGGCGCGCACCGAGGCCGACAGCGCGCGCAGCACACTCGTGAGTTCCGTGCCGCCGACATGCCGCGCCATCCGCAGCGTCTCGATGATCCGGTCGGCGACCGGATCGGCCAGCGTCTCCTTCACCCGCAGCGCGCTCGAATCGAAGTGCCCCGAGGCTGCCATGTCGTCGGCGAAGCGCGCGAATGCCGGCCGCAGCGCGGGCGGCCCGCTCACGGCGAGCGCCGCCACCGCGTCAGGCAGCGACATTCCGGCGCGGACCGCCGAGATCAGCAGATCGCACACGTCCGACCAGAGCGCCCTGCGCGAACGCCGCAGTCGTCGCCCTCGCGCCCGCAGCCACGAGAAGGGCGCGACCGCTCCAGCCACGGCCGCCACGAGCGCAACCGCCGGAATGCCGGTGATGAGCCACGCGATCGACGCCCCGAGGGATGCCACGGCCGCAGCGATCACGGCGGGGCGCCCGGCCGGCGCGTGTGCGAATCCGGCCTCTTGCAGCAGCCGCGACACCGGTCCGTCGCCGCGCTCTCGTTCGGCGCGCGCGCCCGCGGGCCACAGCCACGGCGACGCCATCAGCAGAAGCCCCGCTGCCAGCACGGCACCCCAGACCACGGTCACGAGGCGACCTGCCCTCGATCGCCGCGCGCGAGGGCGCGGTACACGGGCGTCGTCGTCACGGTCTGGTCTGCGACCTGTCCGGTCGTCTCGACGATCTCCTCCACGAAGCGATGCCCGTCGGTGCCTCGGCGACAGTGCACGACGAGGTCGACTCCCGTCGCGATCGCGGGGAGCACGAACCCGGCGTCGATGTTGCGCCCGGCGAGCAGGGGAAGCGCCGCGAGTCGCCGCAGCGCGTCGTCGGCGGAGTTCGCGTGGATCGTGGCCGCGCCGGGCACCCCGGTGTTCAACGCGAGCAGCAGATCGAGCGCCTCCGCGTCGCGCACCTCACCCACGACGAGCCGGTCGGGACGCATGCGCAGCGCCTCTTTCACGAGGCGGCGGAGGCTCACCGCGCCGGTGCCCTCGAGGCTCGGCTGGCGCCCCTGCAGGGCGACCACGTCGGGCGCGGTGACGGCGAGCTCGAACGTCTCTTCCACCGTGATGACGCGGTGCTCGCGCGGAGACGCACCGATCAGCGCCGCGAGCAGCGTCGTCTTGCCCGCGTGCGTCGCCCCGGACACCAGCACATTGCGCCCGTCGGCCATCGCGTCGCGCAGCAGCGTCGCGACGTGCGCGGGCAGCGCACCGGCGCCCACGAGGTCGTCGAGACTGCGCCGCGCCGCCAGGAACTTGCGGATGTTCACGGCGTAGTGCGAGCGCGTCACGTCGGGAATGACGACGTGAAGACGGCTGCCGTCGGGCAACGAGGCATCCACGAACGGCTGGCTCAGATCGACGCGGCGACCCGTCGCGTGCAGCATGCGTTCGACGAGGTCGCGAACGGCGTCGTCGGTCAGGCGCAGCGGCACGCGCTCGCTGCGCCCCGCTCGCGCGGCGTAGATCGTCGACGGGTCGTTGATCCAGATCTCTTCGACCTCGGGATCGTCCAGCAGCGCCTGGAGCGGCCCGTAACCGGTCACCTGGGCGAGCACGTCGCGCACGCAGGCGGCCTCGTCGTCGATGAACTCGAGACCCCGCGCGAGCGCGAAGTCGTTGTGGCGGCGCACCTCGGCGAGCGCAATCTGCTCTGCGCGCTCGGGCGCCCGCAGAGGATCGGCCTGCTCGTCTCGCAGTCTCTCGCGCACCCGCTCGGCCACCGCGCTGACCGCGGATGACGACGTGGCGGATGCGGTGGGACTCACCCCGGCATCCTGACAACTCCGCTCCCTCGACGCCGGAGTTATCCACAGACACACTTGAGGCTGTGGTCAGACCACACTAGACTGGACGCATGCTGTCGATTCCCGAGACCCTCGCCGTGCAGGCGGATGCCGCCGTGCACAAATCCGAGGGGCTGCGCTCGCCCGGGCGTTTCCTCATCTCGGGCATGCTCGCAGGCGCGTACATCGGCATCGGCGTCGTGCTTATGGTGGCGACGGCGGGTCCGCTGATCGCCGCGGGCGACGGCCTCGCGAAACTCGTCGCAGGCCTCGTGTTCGGCGTCGCGCTGACCCTCGTCGTGTTCGCCGGCGCCGATCTGCTGACCTCGGCGATGATGATTCTGCCCCAGGGTGCGCTCATGCGCGCGGTCGGCCCGTGGCGCGCGCTCGGCGTCGTTGCGGCGACCTTCGTCGCGAATCTCTTCGGCGCCCTCGTGTTCGCCGGCCTCATCGTGGCATCCGGCGTGCTGCACTCGAATGCACCAGCAGGGCAGATGATCTCTGACATGCTCGCCGCCAAGGCGCACGAGGGGCCGGTGGAGCTGTTCACACGCGGCATCCTGTGCAACGTGCTCGTGTGCCTCGCGATCTGGATGTGCGCGCGGGTGCGCTCCGACGTCGCAAAGATCCTGCTCATTTTCGCCGCGATCCTCGCGTTCATCTCGTCGGGCTTCGAGCACGTCGTCGCCAACATGACGACCTACGGCATCGGCCTGTTCTCGGGCGATGAGAATGCCACGCTCGGGCTCTTTGCGAACAACCTCCTGTGGGTGGGGCTCGGCAACCTCGTCGGCGGGGCGCTCATCGTTGGCGTCGGCTACTGGGTGATCGGCGGATCGCCGCGGACGCCTGCCGCCACCACCCCGGCGACGGCAGCCGCGCCGACGACAGCCCCGGAACCCGCCCGGATAGACTGAGCTCTCCTCGCGGGAGTGGTGAAATCGGCAGACACGCAGGATTTAGGTTCCTGTGCCTTCGGGCGTGTGGGTTCAAGTCCCACCTTCCGCACAGGGTGAGTCAGGCTACGCTCGGTGGGTCGGCGTCTGCCGACTCTTCTCCCCCGCCCACCGACCGACGGGAAACTCGTGCATTCGCTGGCCCTCATCCCCTGGCTGGACCCTGCCGCCATCATCGACGGAGCCGGCGCGTGGGCGCTGCTCGTGGTCTGCTTCATCGTGTTCGCGGAGACCGGCCTGCTGATCGGCTTCCTGCTGCCGGGCGACACACTGCTGGTCATCTCGGGCCTGCTCTCGCACTCGACGTCCACCGCGCCGCACGGCGTGTTCGGGATCAGCGTCTGGTGGGTGGCGCTGCTCATCGGCCTCTCGGCGTTCGTCGGCGGTGAAGTCGGTTATTACATCGGACACAAAGGCGGACCGGCGGTCTTCGAGCGCCGGGAATCGGGCCTGTTCAGCCGCAAGAACGTCGAGCGGACCAACGCCTTCTTCGACAAGTACGGCGGGCTCACCGTCATCCTGGCCCGCTTCGTCCCGATCGTCCGCACCTTCGCTCCCGTCGCCGCCGGGGTGGGGCACATGCCGTGGCGCCGTTACACGCTGTACAACCTGATCGGTGCGATTCTCTGGGGCTTCGGGCTCACGATGTTCGGTTACCTGATCGGCTTCATCCCGCCGGTGGCCGCGTTCGTCGAGAACTACATCGACCTGATCCTGCTCGCCGCCGTCGGGGGCACCGCTCTCGTGACGGTCTGGCACTACTTCTCGGAGCGCCGGAAGGTGCGCAGGGAAGCAGCGGCCGGCGCCGCGCAGCCCACCGTCGAGCCGCTTGCCGGCGAGGATGCCTGAGCGGGCCTGACGACCGTCTGGCCGCCCTGGCCGCTGCTCAGCCAGCGTTCGCAGCGCGCGCCGCGCGACTGCGTTCGACGCTGGCCTTCAAGGCCGCCATCAGGTCGATGACCTCGCCGCCGGCATCCTTCTCGGCCTGCTCGCCGAACGTCTCCGACGTGTCGAGCGCGTCGCCCTTCTCGAGCTTCGCGTCGATGAGCGTCCGCAGCTCCTGCTGATATTCGTCGACGAAGCGCGCGGGATCGAAGTCGGCCGAGAAGCTGTCGACGAGGGATGCCGAGAGCTCGAGCTCTTTCGCTGAGATCTTCACCGGCTCGTCGAGTGACGAGAAGGATGCGGTGCGCACCTCATCAGCCCACAGCAGCGTCTGCAGCACGAGCACCTCGTCGCGGACGCGCAGCGCCGCGAGCCGCGTCTTCTGCCGCAGCGAGAACCGCACGATGGCGGTTCGCTCAGTCTGCTCAAGCGTCTGCCGCAGCAGCACGTACGCCTTCGGCGACGCGGAATCGGGCTCCAAGTAGTACGCCTTGTCGAGCGTCAGCAGATCGATCTGATCGCTCGGCACGAACTCGACGATCTCGATCTCTCGGCTGCGTTCGGCGGGCAGTGACGCGATGTCCTCCGCCGTGAGAACGACCGTGCGCTCACCGTCGTCGTACGCCTTGTCGATGTCGGCGTACGGGACGACCTCACCGTCGATCTCGCAGATGCGCTGGTAGCGGATGCGCCCGCCGTCGGCCGCGTGCACCTGGTGCAGCGGCACGTCATGGTCCTCTGTGGCCGAATAGACCTTCACCGGCACGTTCACGAGGCCGAAGGTCAGCGCGCCCTTCCAGATCGCTCTCATCACCCCAGTGAACATCAGCCACGGCCGCCCGCGCCAGTGGTCGCCCGCTAACCTGACGTCGTGGCCTCCCTGGGACAGCTCGTCGAGATCGACGGACGACGCCTGCGCCTCAGCAACCTCGACAAGGTCCTCTATCCCGACACCGGCACGACCAAGGGCGAGGTGATCGACTACTACTCGCGGATCTCCCCGGTCATGCTGCCGCATCTGCGGGGCCGCCCGGTCACGCGCCTCCGGTGGCCGGAGGGGGTCGACCATCCCCCGTTCTTCGCGAAGGACCTCGAGCGTGGAGCGCCCGACTGGCTCGGTCGGCGCGCGATCGACCACTCATCGGGCGCGAAGGACTATCCGCTCGTCGACGACGTCGCGGGACTCGTCTATCTCGCACAGGTCGCGAGCCTTGAGCTGCACACACCGCAGTGGCGCTTCGACGGACCGGGGCGCGGCAGGCCCGATCGCCTCGTGCTCGATCTCGACCCCGGCCCGGAAGCGGGGCTCGCCGAATGCGCCGAGGTCGCCCGGTGGGCGCGCGAGATCCTGACAGGCATGGGTATGGATGCCTTCCCGGTGACGAGTGGCTCGAAAGGCATCCACCTCTATGCCGCCCTCGACGGTTCACGCACGAGCGACGAGATCTCGGCGTTCGCGCGCGAGCTGGCGCGCGCTCTCGAGGCCGACCACGGCGACCTCGTCGTCAGCGCCATGACGAAGTCGCTGCGCGCCGGCAAGGTCTTCGTCGACTGGAGCCAGAACAACGCCGCCAAGACGACGATCGCCCCCTACTCCCTGCGCGGGCGGGCCACGCCCACCGTGGCGGCGCCGCGCACGTGGGCCGAGCTCGACGACCGCGGCCTGCGTCATCTGCTGTTCGACGAGGTGCTCGCGCGCGTCGGCGCGTCCGGTGATCTGCTCGCGAGTCTGGTGCCGGATGCCTCGGATGCCCTGCGCTCCTACGTCGCGAAGCGCACCCCCGGCGCCACGCCCGAGCCCTTCCCCACCCCGGACCGCGTGCCCGCCCCGGTCCCCGAACCCGCCCCGGTCCCCGAGCCCGTCGAGGGGTCGCGCTTCGTCGTGCAAGAGCACCACGCGAGTCGCCTGCACTACGACCTGCGGCTCGAACGCGATGGTGTGCTCGTCAGTTGGGCGGTGCCCCGGGGCATCCCCGAAACCGGCGAACGCAACCATCTCGCCGTCATGACCGAGCCGCATCCGCTCGCCTACCTCGACTTCGCCGGCACGATTCCAGCCGGCCAGTACGGCGCGGGCTCGATGACCATCTGGGACACCGGCACCTACGTCGCCGAGAAATGGCGCGACGACGAGATCATCTTCACCGCGACCGGTCGTGCGGGCGGTCCACTCGGGGGTCCGTCTCTGCCTGCGCGGCTCGCGCTCATCCGCACGGAAGGCGCCGGCGAGAAGTCGCAGTGGCTGCTGCACCGGATGTCGATTCCCGACGCGTCGGCACCGCGCATCGCATCACCCCGTGCGACGACGCGCCCCGCGAGCGCACCGGCAGACTCCCCCATGCTTGCCGCGCCCGCCACTCCCGAGCGTGCCGCGGTCGCCGCCGCACGCTGGGGAGAACCGTGGGTCGAATTCAAGTGGGATGGCATCCGCGCCATCGGCACGTGGGACGGTGAACGGCTGACGCTCCGCGCCCGCAGCGGCACCGACATCACGGCGCGCTACCCCGAGCTGACCGCCACCGACGCGGGGCTCGGTGCCGATCCCGCCGTGATCGACGGCGAGATCGTCGCACTCGATGCCGCCGACCGGCCGAGCTTCACGCGCCTGCAGGCGCGCATGCACCTGACCAAGCCCCGCGAGATCGAGCGCGAGCGGCTGCGCACGCCCGTGACGCTGCTGCTGTTCGACGTGCTGCGGCACGCGGGCGACGACGTGGCGGCGCGACCCCTGCGCGAGCGGCGCGCGGTGCTCGAACGCCTCGCCGCCGGCTGCGCGCCCCCAATCATGCTGCCGCCGGTCACGGACGATCTCGACGCGGCACTGCAGGCGGCCCGTGAACTCTCACTCGAGGGCGTCGTCGTGAAGGATCCGCGATCGCCCTATCGGCGCGGCGCGAGATCGGACGAGTGGCTCAAGGTGAAACTCACCGCCACGCAGGACGTCGTCGTCGGGGGCATCCGGCCCGGCAAGGGCGGGCGCAGCGGCGCGATCGGGTCGCTCCTGTTGGGCATCCCGGATGACAACGGGCTGCGCTACGTCGGCCGGGTGGGATCGGGATTCAGCGAGCGCGAGCTCGCGCGCCTCGACGCCCTGCTGCAGCCCCTGCGCACCGACGAGAACCCCTTCGTCGGCGTGCCCGCAGCCGACGCCTCGGATGCCCTGTGGCTGCGCCCCGAGGTCGTCGGCGAGGTCGAGTTCGCCGAGTTCACCCCCGGCGGCACGCTGCGCCACGCACGCTGGCGCGGCGTGCGCGCGGACATGAGCCCGGGCGACGTCACCCGCGGGTGACGTCAGTCGGCCGTGGTGGCGGTCGGCGCCGGTGTGGGGCCGTCATCCGCGAAAACACCCACGGTCTCGCCGTCGAGCACGAAGCTGAGAGCGGTGCCCACGCCGAAGCGGTCCTTGAGCTCCGGCGGAGAGCCCCCGTCCACGACGAACTGCACCGATGCGGGGAATGCGCCCGCGCGGCATGCGCTGTAGATCTGGCCTTGGAAGGACTGATCTACTTCGTGGTACGCATCGGCCGCCATCACCACGAGGCAATCAGACCCGGACTCGGGCCCCATCATTCCTTCGGGCGTCTGCGCGACGATGAGCCCCGCGAACTGGTTCCCCGTCACCCGCCCCGCACCGACCACGCCGCCGAACCACTGCCGCACCCACGGGGTGTCGGACAGTTCCGCCGGGTCGGTGAGGCTCGCAACCTGCGTCGCACCGGTGGCGGCCGACACCGGACGAATCGAGGCGAGCGCGAAGACCATGCCGCCCACGACGAGCGCGACGACGAGGACGGATGCCGCCCACGCGACGATCCACGCCGTCGAGATCGGGCGGGGTGAGGTGGGCGCGGCAACGGCCGGGGGCTCTGACAGATGGGCGACCGGATCCCGCTCGATCACCTCTTCGACGGCCGCGCCTGATTCCGGCTCGGGGCTCGGTGCCGACGCCACAACAGCGCTGACCAGCGCTGCGCGCTCGGCATCCTCGAGCTCACGCAGCCGCGCAAGCGCGACCGCGTCAGCGTGGATGTCAGCGTGGGGGCCGTAGGCGCGAGCACGAAGCACCGCGAGCTCGTCGGCAGGCGAATCAATCATCTTCTGCATCGTGACATACCGGGACCACCGTCGACATCGACGTCAATGCGCGTCGTGCTCGCGATGCCCCGCAGGTTCGAACTGGAACGTCGAGTGCTCGACGTCGAAGTGCTCGGCCAGGCACGACTGCAGACTCGACAGCAGCGCGGCCGAGCGCCCGTCCGAGAGCACCTCCGGGTCGACCACGACGTGCGCGGTGAACACGGGGGCCCCTCGGGTGAGCTGCCAGACATGCACGTCGTGCACGTCGGCGACGCCGTCGGCGCTCAGGATGTGATCGCGGATCTTCGCCACATCGGTGCCGTCGGGGGCGCGCTCCGCGAGGACCGCGAACACCTCCCGCAGCAGCGAGATCGCGCGCGGCACGATCATGACGGCGATCAGCAGGGATGCCACGGCATCCGCAGGCATCCATCCGGTGATCACGATGACGATGGCCGCGACGATGACGACGGCCGATCCGATCAGGTCGCCGAGGACCTCGATGTACGCGCCGCGGACATTGATCGAGGTGCGCTGCGCCGCCGACAGCAGCCACATCGAGATCGCGTTGGCGACGAGTCCGATCACGGCGACGACGATCATCAGCCCGCCCGCGACCTCGACCTCGCCGGGCGAGAGCAGGCGCTGCACGGCCTCGACGGCGATCCACACGCACAGTGCGATCAGGATCACCGCGTTGATCAGTGCGCCGAACACCTCGGCGCGCTGATAGCCGTACGTGTTGCGCTCGTTCGCCGGCCGCGCCGCGACGAGGCTCGCGATGAGGGCGACGACAAGGGCCGAGGCATCCGTGAACATGTGCGCCGCATCGGCGAGCAGCGCGAGCGATCCGGTCAGGACCGCCCCCACGATCTGCACCACCATCACGACCGAGGTCAGCGACAGCGAGATCGCGAGCAGACGGTGATTGGCCTGCCCGCGGACCCCGGTGGCGCCGTGCGCGTGATCGTGCATGCTTCGAGGCTATGCCCCGAGGTCCGCTCTCGCGGCAGATTGCGCGCAGTCGGGAATGAGACTGATTCTCAGCGGCTGACAGAGCGCAGAGTCAGAGCCCGCTCAGCAGCGGCGCGAGCGCGATGAACGCGCGAGCGCGATGGGAGGCCGCGTTCTTCTCGGCCGCCGTGAACTCGCCGGCCGTGCGCTCGGCCCCCGGCGCCTGCCCGTCGGGGATGAAGATCGGGTCGTAGCCGAACCCGCCGGCACCCGAGGGCGCCGTGGCGAGCCGGCCGGGCCAGATCCCCTCGACCACATGCTCGGGGCCGCGGGGTACGACGAGCGCGATCGTCGAGGTGAAGTGCGCCGTGCGATGCGGGTCGGCGATGTCGGCCAACTGGTCCAGCAGCAGCTCGAGGTTCGCCGTGGCATCCTTCCGATGCCCCGCCCAGTAGGCGGAGAACACGCCCGGCGCTCCTCCGAGGACGTCGACGCAGATGCCCGAGTCGTCGGCAAGGGCTGCGAGACCCGTGTGCGCCGCGGCGGCGCGCGCCTTGATCAGCGCGTTGGCGGCGAACGTCACCCCGTCTTCCACCGGCTCGGGCCCGTCGTAGCCGACGACCTCGAGATCGGGGCGGACGGCCGCGACGATCGATCCGAACTCCTCCACCTTGTGCGGGTTGTGGGTCGCGAGGACGATTCTGGCGCTCATGCGGCTCCGATTGGAGGAGTTCGGGCTAGGCCTGCGTGGCGGGCTCGGCAGCGAGGGCGGCGGACTGCGCCTCGCGCAGGTCGGCGCAGCCGGCGACGCCGAGCTCGAGCAGCTGATCGAGCTCGCGCTTGTCGAACGGGGCTCCCTCGGCCGTGCCCTGCACCTCGACGAACAGGCCGCGACCCGTCACGACGACGTTCATGTCGGTCTCGGCGCGCACGTCTTCGACATATGCCAGGTCGAGCATCGGTTCGCCGTCGATGATCCCGACCGAGATCGCCGCGACCGAGTCGAGCAGAACCTTCGCGTTCGGCTTCACGAGGCCCTTCGCGCGGCCCCACTCGATCGCATCGGCGAGGGCCACGTAGGCACCCGTGATCGCGGCCGTGCGGGTGCCGCCGTCGGCCTGCAGCACGTCGCAGTCGATCACGATCGTGTTCTCGCCGAGGGCCTTCGTGTCGACGACGGCGCGGAGCGCGCGGCCGATCAGGCGCGAGATCTCGTGCGTCCGGCCGCCGATCTTGCCCTTGACCGCCTCGCGGTCGTTGCGGCTGTTCGTCGCGCGTGGCAGCATCGCGTACTCGGCGGTGACCCAGCCCTTGCCCTTGCCGTTCAGCCAGCGGGGCACCCCGCCGGTGAAGGATGCCGTGCAGAGCACCTTCGTCGACCCGAACGAGATCAGCGCCGAGCCCTCGGCGTGCGCGCTCCAACCGCGTTCGATGACGACGGGGCGAAGCTGGTCGACGGCACGGCCGTCTTTGCGGACGGTGTCGGTCATGAGATGCCTTTCGGAAGGTCGATGGCGCCGGTGTGCACGAGGCGCACGGCAGACACGCCGCGCCCCATCAGTCGATCGGCGAGGGCCAAGAAGTCGTCGGCCGAGTCGCCAGTCGCTTCGTAGACATGGGTGGCCGTGGCATCCGGCCCGGCGAGCAGGTCACGAGAGACCAGCTGACGGTAGACGTCTTTCGCGGTCTCGGTGTCGCTCGAGACGAGCGAGACGCCCTCGCCCATGACGTAGCTGATGGCGCCCTCGAGGAACGGATAGTGCGTGCAGCCGAGCACCAGCGTGTCGACTCCCGCGTGCCGCAGCGGGGCGAGGTATTCCTCGGCGACGGCGAGCACCTCACTCGAGCCGGTGACCCCGGCCTCGACGAACTCGACGAACCGCGGGCACGCCTGCGCGAAGACCGACAGCTGCGCGTTGACGCCGAGCATGTCCTGATACACGCCCGAACCGATCGTGCCGGTCGTGCCGATCACGCCGATCCGCCCGCTGCGCGTTGTCGAGATCGCGGTGCGCACCGCCGGACCGATGACCTCGACGACGGGCACGTCGTAACGCTCGCGCGCGTCGCGCAGCATGGCAGCGGATGCCGTGTTGCACGCGATCACGAGCATCTTCACGCCCTCGTCGACGAGCGTGTCGAGCACCTCGAGGCTGTAGCGACGGACGTCGGCGATCGGTTTCGGTCCATAGGGCGAATGCGCGGTGTCGCCGATGTAGAGAGTCGACTCGCGAGGCAGCAGCTGCGAGATCGCCCGCGCCACCGTGAGCCCTCCCACCCCGGAGTCGAAGATCCCGATGGGTGCGTCATTCACGATCCCCCAGCCTACCCGGCGCTCAGTAGAGTGACGGCATGGCCGACTCTTCCGCGCTGCTGACCGACCGGTACGAGCTCACGATGATCGACGCGGCACTGCGCGACGGCACGGCATCGCGCCCGTGCGTGTTCGAGCTGTTCGGCCGGCGCCTGCCCGGCGCCCGCCGTTTCGGCGTCGTGGCGGGAACGGGGCGCCTGCTGCAGCAGCTGCGCGAGTTCCGTTTCGGCGACGACGAGCTGCGCTTCCTGCGCGATCACCGAGTCGTCGGAGACGAGACACTCGCCTTCCTCGAGGGCTACCGCTTCTCCGGGTCGATCACCGGCTACCGCGAGGGCGAGCTGTACTTCCCGGGTTCGCCGATCCTGACGGTCGAGGGGTCGTTCGCCGAGGCGGTCGTGCTCGAGACGCTTGCCCTGAGCATCCTCAACCACGATTCGGCCATTGCGAACGCCGCCGCGCGGATGAGCATCGCCGCGGGCGACCGCCCGCTCGCCGAGATGGGATCGCGCCGCGCCGCGGAGCACTCCGCCGTCGCCGCGGCGCGCGCGGCCTACATCGCGGGGTTCGGCGCGACGAGCAACCTCGAGGCGGGCCGCACGTGGGGCATCCCCACGATGGGCACCGCCGCGCACGCCTGGACCCTGCTGCACGACACCGAGGAAGACGCCTTCCGCAGCCAGGTCGAGGCCCTCGGCACCGACACCACCCTGCTGATCGACACCTACGACATCGCCCGGGGCGTCGCGACGGCGATCCGGGTGGCCGGCACCGGGCTCGGCGGCGTGCGCATCGACTCCGGCGACCTGCCGATCGTCGCCGCCGAGGTGCGGGCGCAGCTCGACCAGCTCGGTGCGACCGCCACGAAGATCACCGTCACGAGCGACCTCGACGAGTTCGCGATCGCCGCGCTCGCGGCGTCGCCGGTGGATGCCTATGGCGTCGGCACCTCGGTCGTCACCGGCTCGGGGGCGCCGACGGCGGGCATGGTCTACAAGCTCGTCGCGCGCCAGGACGCGGCCGGGGGGTGGGTATCGGTCGCGAAGGCATCCACCGACAAGGCGTCGCGCGGCGGTCGCAAAGCGGCGTTCCGCACCCGCGAACACGGCACCGCGACGAGCGAGCTCATCGCCGTCTCGGACGGCTTCGAAGAGGTCCAGACCGCCGTGGACCACCCCGACGCACGTGCCCTGCAGGTCACGCTCGTCGAGCACGGCGACGTGGATTTGGCGTACGAGGGGCCGGCAGGTGTCACACGCGCTCGCGAACACCACGCGCTCGTCCGCGAAGAACTTCCCGTCGCCGCACTCGCGCTCAGTCGATCCGACCCCGCACTGCCGACCGTCTACATCGAGGTGTGACCGTCGGGTCCCCTGCGCCTCGACCCGTACCCGGGCCGCGCAATCCCCCGACGGGTCAGGTGATGAGACCCTCGTAGATCTCCTTGCAGGTCGGGCAGATGGGGAACTTCTCGGGGTCGCGCCCGGGAGTCCACTTCTTGCCGCAGAGCGCGCGCACCGGCTTTCCGGTGATGGCCGACTCGAGGATCTTGTCCTTCTTCACGTAGTGCGAGAAGCGCTCGTGATCGCCCGGTTCGATGTGCTCTTCGCGCAGCAGCTCTTCGAGCTCGCGATCCAGAGTCAATGTGCCGCCCTGTTCGGGTTCTTCGGTCGGCGTCGACTGCGCGAAGGGGGTGCTCATGGCATCCGAGTTTAGCGGCGACCACCGACGCAGGGGCGATGTCAGGTCGACTCGACGAACTCCATGAGCCTGCCGCCGCTGCGCTCGAAGACGGCCCCGCCGCCGAGGATCCCGGCGAGCAGCACGACCACGCCGACGCCGACGCCCACCCACAGCGCGACCCACGCGAAGGAGGTGTCGACGCTGAGCGTCAGCCAGCCGAACCACAGTGCGGGCGCGCTCAGCACCACCGCGCCGAACAGCACGACCCCCTGCGTCAGCCCACCGTGCGTGCGCTGTGGCTGCTGGAAGGGACTGTCACCCGGTCGCGAGACCGGGTAGGGCGTCCACACCGACGACAGCGACGACAGCCCCATTCCGCACAGGAACAAGCTCGCACACACGCCGATCAGGGCCGGCAGAACGGCCCATCTGCCCTGAAATGACACGAGCACCGGAATCGAGACCGCGAGCGCAGCGGTGCCGACGAGCGCGACGGGCACGAGACGCCCCGCGCGATCGGACGCGCCGCGGATCGCTGAGGCGACGTGCATCCACAGCGCTGTCGAGTCGTAGGCCAGGTCGTTGTGGGCCAGCCAGCCGAAGAACAGGGCCATGAGCGGCGCCGGTACGAGCGCGACGTACTCGACCGGCACGCCGACCAGCAGCAGCGGCACCACCACGAGCGCTGCCGCGACCGGCACGATCAGAAGGTTCACGACGTGGCGGGGGTCGCGCAACCAGTACAGCAGGCTGCGCGCGGCCACTCCGCCGCCGGGTGTGCTCGGCGCGAGCGCGAACCAGCCCAGTCCCGCGCGGCTGCGTTCGGATCTCGGTCGTTCGGTCGTCGTGAGCAGCAGCCGCACCAGCCAGACCCATACCGCCGCGAGCACGACCAGGGTGAGAAGTGCGACGACGAGGGATGCCGCGGGCGAACCGATCACCGATGCGCCGGGCACCGCCCACGCCGCGCCGAGCGGTGTGACGGCGAGGATCCGAACGGCTTCGGTGAGCGCCGAGGGCACCTCGCCGCCCCAATCCAGCGAGACGAAGAAGACCGCGACCGGCACGGCGACGATGAGGATGCCGATGACGAAGAGACCACTCAGCTCGCGCGAGCGCCGCTCGCGCAGCACGAGGCTGCCGATCGCCAGAGCGACCTTCGCGGCGAGCATGCACGTGAGGACGCCGACGACCGCGGCGAAGCCCGCGAGGGCGGCGGCGGCACCGTGGGCCGTCCACAACTGCGCGAACCCGACGGCGACGGCGATGGCCGCGAGAATCGGCACGCTCACGATGCTCGCGATCAGGGTCACGCCTGCGGTCCGCAGCGGCGACACACCGAACACGGCGAACCGACGCGGATCGAGCTGGTCGTCGAATCCGCCGACGAGGGCGGCCACGAAGAACCCCAGCGTGAGCGCGCTGCCGGCGATGACGGTCACGGTGTACGCGACCTCGTCCTCGATGCCGCGCAGGCGCTGGGTACCGAGGAAGACTCCGACGATCGCGGCGACGAGCAGCGCGAGCCCGGCGAGGCGCCAGGCGACGCGGCGCGCATCGCCCCGCAGGGCGCCGACGAGCAGATCGAGCCTCAGTCTGAGAACGTGTGCAACCATTCCAGGCCCTCCACGTCGCTGAGCCCTCCGGCCAGTTCGATGAAGCGCTGCTCGAGGCTCAGATCCCCCCGTACCTCGTCGACGGTGCCCTGCGCGAGCACCTGCCCCGCGACGATCACGGCGACGCCGCTGCAGACCCTTTCGACGAGCTCCATGCCGTGACTCGACAGGATCACCGTGCCCCCGTGCTCGACATACGCCGACAGGATGTCGAGGATCACAGCCGACGACACCGGATCGACCGACTCGAAGGGCTCGTCGAGCACCAGCACACGCGGCGAGTGGATCATGGCACCGGCGAGCATGATCTTCTTCGTCATGCCGGTGGAGAAGTCAGAGACCTTGCGGCCGAGCGCGTCGGTCAGATCGAACGCGCGCGCCAGATCGGCCGTCCGCGATTCGACCACTGCCGAGCGCAATCCCCGCAGAACGCCGTAGTAGTGCAGCAGCTGACGGCCCGTGAGGCGATCGAACGTCCGAAGTCGATCGGGCAGGATGCCCATCTGCCGCTTCGCTGCCATGGCGTCGGCGCCCAGGTCGATGCCGGTGATCCGGATCGATCCCCCGTCGGCGCGGAGAAGTCCCGCGATGAGGGACAGCGTCGTCGTCTTGCCGGCGCCATTCGGCCCGACGATGCCGTAGAACGTTCCGGCCGGAACGGCGAGGTCGATGCCGTCGACGGCGCGCGTCTGCCCGAATGTCTTGGTGACGCCGCGCAACTGGACCGCCGGCACCGTGGCGTCGACCTCGACCTCGACCTGCGGCACGGGCTCAGGTTCCGGCGCGGGCTCGGGCTCCGGCGCGGGCGCGGGCTCCGGCGCGGGCTCAGACTCCGGCGCGGGCTCCGGCTCCGGCGCGGGCTCAGGCTCCGGCTCCGGCTCCGGCGCGGGCTCAGGC
>JASCPF010000060.1 GCA_029959325.1 Microbacteriaceae bacterium PS02068 | reverse complement strand
ACACGACGACGCGCAGGCCCGCGAGGTCGCCGCCGCCGTCGCCGCCCGCGCCGTCGCGGGGTGCCGCGGCGACCACGGCGAGCGCCGCCTCGACGATCTCATCGGGCTCGCTCATGCGCCCCGGGCCCGAGTCGGTGCCGGTGAGTGCGCCGACGCCGGGGCCCACGACGTGCACGCCGCGGGCGCGGAGGGTGGCGACGTTCGCGACCGTCGCCGGGTGCCGCCACATCTCGGTGTGCATAGCGGGCGCCACGACGACGGGGGCGCTCGTGGCCAGCAGCGTCGTGCCGAGCAGGTCGTCGGCGAGGCCCGCCGCCATGCGGGCCAGGGTATTCGCCGTCGCCGGGGCGACGATCACGAGCTCGGCGCGCTGCCCGAGGGCGACGTGGCGCACCTGGGCGACGTCGTCGTGCACCGAGGTCGTCACCGGGTTGCGGCTGATCGCCTCCCATGTGGCGAGCCCCACGAAGCGCAGCGCGTCGGCGGTCGGCACGACGTGCACGTCGTGCCCCTCGAGCACCAGCCGCCGCACGACGTGGACGACCTTGTAGGCGGCGATGCCGCCCGTGACGCCGACTACGATGTCCATACCCCGATCCTCCCATGCGGCCCGCGACGGCCGGCCGCACCCCCGAGAGCGAGCCCATCGATGTGCACCGTGATCGTCCACGTCCCGGAGGATGCCACGGCCGCCGTACACGTGCTCGCGGTGCGCGACGAAGACCCCGCCCGCCCCTGGGACCCGCCCGGTCCGTGGTGGCCCGATCGCCCCGGCGTCGTGGGGGTGCGCGATCGCCGCGCCGGCGGGGCATGGCTCGCGGCTGACCCGTCTCACGGTCGCCTCGCGGTGCTGCTCAACCGCGCGGATGTCTTGCCGGCAGGCATCGTGGCGCCCTCGCGCGGTTCGGTCGCGCTCGACGCGGTCGCGGGCCGCGTGCCCGCACCGGGAACGGTGCCCGAGATGCACGGTTTCAACCTCGTCGACGTCGAGGGCGGCCAGGTGCGGGTGAGCTCGTGGGACGGCACGGCCGTGCGACAGAGCATCCTCGCGCCCGGAACCCACATGATCGCGCACGACGACGTCGACGACCCCGCGACCGCGCGCGTCGTGCGGTGGCTGCCCGCGTTCGCCACCGCCGCCCCGGCGCCCGAACCCGCCCCGGCAACGGACGCCCGGGACGCCCCAGAGACAGCGGATGCCACGGACGCATCGGCAACGGATCCAGCGGATGCCCCGGACTGGTTCGCCCCGTGGCTCGGGCTGCTGCGGGGCAGCGCCACCGCCGCCGACGACACCGCGATCGTGCGCGACAACCGCCCGTACGGCTATCCGACGCTGTCGCTGCTCGTGTGTGCGGCGACGATCCGCGCCGACGCGGTCGACCTGCACTGGGCTCCGCTCGAGACGCCCGGCACGTGGAACGACCTCGACTGGCACTGATCCTGCGAACACTGTCGGCCACTGCACGGTCACACGGGCCGGAGACCCCGGCATCCCTCGGTAGAATCACGGGAAACCCCGCAGCGCGCCCCGTCGGCGTGCCTGCACACGCTGAAGGATTCACCATGACCCGCATCTCCGATTCAGGACCCTCCGTCGCCGTCGTCGGCGCCACCGGACAGGTGGGGCAGGTCATGCGCGAGATTCTCGCGGAGCGGTCGTTCCCGATCGGCGAGCTGCGGCTGTTCGCGACGGCCCGCTCGGCGGGCACGTCCATCGACTTCGGCGGCGTGGACGTCATCGTCGAGGACATCGCGACCGCCGACCCGACGGGCATCGACATCGCGCTGTTCTCGGCGGGGGCCACGGGCTCGCGCGCGCACGCGCCGCGCTTCGCCGAGGCGGGCGCCGTCGTGATCGACAACTCGAGCGCCTGGCGCATGGACCCCGAGGTGCCCCTCGTGGTCAGCGAGGTCAACCCGCACGCGATCGAGAACCTCCCCAAGGGCATCATCGCGAACCCGAACTGCACCACGATGGCCGCGATGCCCGTGCTCAAGCCGCTGCACGCCGCCGCGGGCCTCGAGCGCCTGATCGTCTCGACGTATCAGGCGGTGTCGGGGTCGGGCCTCGCCGGCGCCCAGGAGCTGCTCGGCCAGGTCGAGGGCGTGCTGGCGCAGAACCACACGCTCGACCTCGTGCACGACGGCTCGGCGGTCGACTTCCCGCAGCCCGAGAAGTACGTCGCCCCGATCGCGTTCGACGTGATCCCCTTCGCCGGCAACCTCGTCGACGACGGCGACAACGAGACCGACGAAGAGAAGAAGCTCCGCAACGAGTCGCGGAAGATCCTCGAGCTGCCCGATCTGCTCGTCGCCGGCACGTGTGTGCGCGTGCCGGTCTTCACGGGTCACTCGCTGTCGATCCACGCCGAGTTCGCTCGCGACATCACGCCCGACGAGGCGCGCGAGATCCTGGCATCCGCCCCCGGCGTCGTCCTCGAAGAGGTGCCGACGCCCCTGCAGGCGGCCGGCAACGACCCGAGCTACGTGGGTCGCATCCGCGCCGACCAGTCGGCACCCGCGGGCAAGGGCCTCGTGCTGTTCGTGAGCAACGACAACCTGCGCAAGGGCGCGGCGCTGAACGCCGTGCAGATCGCCGAGCTCGTCGCCGCACGGCTCGGCGCCCGCACCGCGACCGTCTGAGGACCGCCGCATCGTTACCGGGCGCGAAAGAACCGGGAACCTTGACAGGCGAGGGGATGCCAGGACGGCGGTGAGCACGCACGCGCGGCCTAGACTGGGTCACCGTGAGTGAATCCGTCGATGTCGTCCTGATCGGTGGTGGCATCATGAGTGCCACCCTCGGAACCCTGCTGAAGCGTCTGCAGCCGGACTGGAAGATCGTCGTGCTCGAGCGGCTCAGCGAGGTCGCGCAGGAGTCGTCCAACGCGTGGAACAACGCCGGCACCGGCCACGCCGCGCTCTGCGAGCTGAACTACATGCCCGAGGCAAAAGACGGCTCGGTCGACGCTGCCAAGGCCGTCTCGATCAACGAGCAGTTCCAGCAGAGCCGTCAGCTGTGGGCGAGCTTCGTCGAGCAGGGCATCCTCGACGGTCCCTCGACCTTCATCAACGCGACCCCGCACATGACGTTCGTGCGGGGCGAGAAGGACGTCGCCTACCTCAAGAAGCGCTACGAGGCCCTGAAGAAAGAGCCGCTCTTCGCCGGCATCGAGTACTCCGAGGACTCGCGCGTCATCAACCAGTGGGCGCCCCTGCTCATGCAGAAGCGCCGCAAGGGCGAGCCGTTCGCCGCCACCCGCGTGCCCTCGGGCACCGACGTCGACTTCGGCGCGCTGACGCGTCAGCTGTTCGCCCACCTCGAGACCGAGGGCGTCGAGGTGCGCACCAACATCGAGGCGCGGAAGCTGCGCAAGCAGAAGGACGGCACCTGGAACATCGCCTACCGTCACGCGCTCGGGCGCACCCCCGGCACGCTGAACGCACGCTTCGTGTTCGTCGGCGCGGGCGGCTGGGCCATCAAGCTGCTGCAGTCGTCGGGCATCCCCGAGATCTCGGGCTATGGCGTCTTCCCGATCGGCGGCCAGTGGCTGAAGACCTCGAACCCCGCGATCGTCGCGCAGCACAAGGCGAAGGTGTACTCGCAGGCATCCGTCGGCGCGCCGCCCATGTCGGTGCCGCACCTCGACACGCGCGTCGTCGACGGCGAGACGTCGCTGCTGTTCGGGCCGTTCGCGACGTTCAGCCCCAAGTTCCTGAAGCAGGGCCGCATCACCGACATCGTGGCGCAGGTGCGACCGGGCAACCTCTGGCCGATGATCAAGGTCGCGATCGACAACCCGAGCCTCATCACCTACCTCGTCGGCGAGCTGCTGAAGAACCACAAGAAGAAGGTCGATTCGCTGCGCACCTTCATGCCGACCGCGAAGGATGAGGACTGGGAGCTGCTGCAGGCCGGGCAGCGCGCGCAGGTGATGAAGAAGGATGCCCAGAAGGGCGGCGTCCTGCAGTTCGGCACCGAGGTCGTGACGTCGGCCGACGGGTCGCTCGCGGGCCTGCTGGGTGCGTCACCCGGGGCGTCGACCGCGGCATCCATCATGCTGGGCCTGCTGAAGACGTGTTTCCCCGACCGCATCGCCGCGTGGGAGCCCGAGCTGAAGAAGCTCATCCCCAGCTACGGCACCACGCTCAACGGCCGCCCCGAGGTCGCCGCGGCGTCGGTCGCCGAGACCGCGGGCGTGCTCGCGATCAACGCCTGACCGCGCAGACTCCGAGAGATCTCGCGATGGCAAAGCTCTACTTCCGCTACGGCGCGATGAACTCCGGCAAGTCGACGGCGCTGCTGCAGGCGGCGTACAACTACGAAGAGCGCGGTCAGCACGTGCTGCTGGCCAAGCCCGAGATCGACACGAAGGGCGCCGATCAGATCTCGAGCCGCCTCGGCGTCGAGCGGCAGGTCGACTTTCTGATCCGACCCGACGACGACGTTCGCGGCCTCGTCGCCGCCGACGCGGCGCGCTTCGAGGGCGGCGTGGCGTGCCTGCTGATCGACGAGGCGCAGTTCCTCACCGCGGCGCAGGTCGACGACCTGCTGCGGATCGCCACGCTGGATGGCATTCCGGTGATCGCCTACGGCATCCGCACCGACTTCCAGACTCGCGCGTTCCCCGGCTCGGCGCGGCTCATGGAGCTCGCGCACAGTCTCGAAGAGCTCAAGACGATCTGCCGCTGCGGGCGCAAGGCGCTCTACAACGCGCGCCTCGTCGGCGGGCGATTCGTGTTCGACGGCGACCAGGTCGCGATCGACGAGCTGTCCCACGAGACGGTCACCTACGAGTCGATGTGCGCCGAGTGCTATCTGCGCGAGTCCGGCGGGCGCCTCAGCTGACCGATGACGCCCCGGTGCGCGCGCGGCGGGGGAGCGGGACGAGCATCGACGTCGACCGCCGGTAGTCGGCGTAGGCGGGGTACTTCGCTGCCGAGATCGACTCGGTGAAGATCGTCGAGCCGATGAACAGCACCGTGAGCAGCACGGCGCCGACGATCGTCGCGTTCACCGCTCCGCCCCAGAAGCCGAGCCCGGCCTGGGCGGCGGCGCTCGCGCCGAGCGCGTAGATCATCCACCACTGCGCCTGCTCGAAGAAGAAGTTCGGATGCCTGCTGTAGGCGAACAGTCCCGTCGTCAGAAAGCCCGTGGCATCCCCGCGCTTCTTCGCCTGGTGGAACCGCCACTGCTGCTGATCGGCGACGGTCTCGCCGATCAGGAACATGACGAACAGCCCCGCGAAGATGCCGTCCCATAGCCCGAACGGGGTCGGGTGCTGCCAGGCGAGGTAGGCCGGCAGGGTGATGAGCACGAGCAGCGTCAGCTGGTAGAGCACGATGAAGAACAGGTTGAAGAGCTGGAACTGCCACGGCGTCATGCGGCCGCGCAGGATCGCCCAGCGGTAGTCCTCGACGCCCGTGTATCCGCCCTTGCGGGCGAAGTTGAACGTCAGGCGCACGCCCCAGGCCGTGACGAGCACCGCCATGACGATCAGCCGCGTGGCATCCGCGCCGTCTGCGATGCCGGCGACCGCGAAGATCCAGACGAAGACGACGGGCACGACCGACCAGAGGCGGTCGACCCACGACGTGTCCTTCGTGATCAGCGAGGCGATCCAGCAGAACACCGCGGATGCCGCGGCCACGATGATCACGATCAGAAGCGGGTCCATAGACGAACCCTAAACGTTTGTAACGTTTCACTCTGTATGACGCTCGGTGCTTGGCGGTCGGACCACAGTGCGCTACCGTGGTCAGACCATGGAGAGGCACGCATGACCGAGACCACCCCCGATCACGCACCGGCTGTGGCAGCTCCCGCGCGCGCGTGGCGCGTCGTGCTCGAAAAGATCGAAGGCGACCTGCTCGCCGGCACGCTCGGGCCGGGCGACCGGCTGCCGCCCGAGCGCGAGCTCGCCTCGACGCTCGGCGTCGGGCGATCGAGCGTTCGCGAGGCGTTGCGGGTGCTCGAGGTCATGGGGCTGATCCGCACCGCGACCGGCTCGGGCCCGACTTCCGGCGCCATCGTCACCGCGACCCCGCACGGCGGGCTCGCGCAGCTGCTGCGGCTGCAGGTCGCCGCCCAGGGGTTCCCCATCCCCGACGTCTACGAGACTCGTCTTCTGCTCGAGGAATGGGCGGTCGCGCACCTGGCTGCGCAGGGCGAGCTCGACCTCGCCGACGTCCACGCGACGCTCGACGCGATGTCGGCCGACGGGCTCAGCCTCGAGGAGTTCCTCGCGCTCGATTCGCAGTTCCACGTGCGGCTCGTCGAGGCATCCGGCAACGTCGTCGTCTCGGCCACGATGGCGGGGCTCCGCGAGACGATCGAGGGGTACATCCGCGCGGGCGCCGCGCGGATCACCAGCTGGGACGACACCGCCGCCCGCCTGCGGCACGAACACGCCGAGATCCTGCACGCCGTCGAGCAGGGCGATGCCGACACGGCACGCGCTCGCGTGCGCGCGCACATCACCGACTACTACGCCGACGCGGGGCTGCAGGCCCCGACCGAGAGCTGATCCGAACACCCGAGAAGAGGCCCCTCACCATGGTCCAGCGCCAGCTGCCGAAGATCCCCGAACTGCTCGAGCTCATGCAGTTCAAGACGCCCGAGCTCGACGGCACCAAGCGTCGCCTCCAGGGCGCGCTGACGATCGCCGACCTGCGTACCATCGCGAAGCGCCGCACGCCGAAGGCGGCGTTCGACTACACCGATGGTGCAGCCGAGGGCGAGCTGTCGCTCGCGCGCGCCCGCCAGGCGTTCGAGGACATCGAGTTCCACCCCGACATCCTGCGCCCGGCCGCGCACGTCGACACGTCGGTCGAGATCCTGGGCGGGCCGTCGGCGCTGCCGTTCGGCATCGCGCCGACGGGGTTCACCCGACTCATGCAGACCGAGGGCGAGATCGCCGGCGCGGGTGCGGCGGCAGCGGCAGGCATCCCGTTCACGCTCTCCACGCTGGGCACGACCTCGATCGAGAACGTGCGCGCCGCGAACCCGCACGGCCGAAACTGGTTCCAGCTCTACGTCATGCGCGAGCGCGAGATCTCCTACGGGCTCGTGAAGCGCGCCGCGGCGGCGGGTTTCGACACGCTCATGTTCACGGTCGACACCCCGATTGCGGGCGCGCGACTGCGCGACAAGCGCAACGGCTTCTCGATCCCGCCGCAGCTCACGGTCGGCACGATCGTCAACGCGATTCCGCGGCCGTGGTGGTGGATCGACTTCCTGACCACCCCGAAGCTCGAGTTCGCCTCGCTCTCGACCACCGGCGGCACCGTCGGCGAGCTGCTGAACGCGGCGATGGACCCGACGATCAGCTACGACGACCTGCAGATCATCCGCGACATGTGGCCCGGCAAGATCGTGATCAAGGGCGTGCAGAACGTCGCCGACTCGAAGCGCCTGATCGACCTGGGCGTCGACGGCATCGTGCTCTCGAACCACGGCGGACGCCAGCTCGACCGCGCGCCGATCCCGTTCCGGCTGCTGCCCGAGGTCGTGCGCGAGGTGGGCAAGGATGCCACGGTCATGGTCGACACCGGCATCATGAACGGCGCCGACATCGTCGCGTCGATGGCGCTCGGCGCGAAGTTCACCCTGATCGGCCGGGCGTACCTCTATGGCCTGATGGCGGGCGGGCGCCGCGGCGTCGACCGCACGATCGAGATTCTGCGCACCGAGATCGAGCGCACCATGGCACTGCTGGGCGTCTCGTCGATCGCCGAGCTCGAGCCGCGCCACGTGACGCAGCTGCAGCGCCTGGCGCCGGTGCCCGGTGTGGGTGCGGCAGCGACCTCGTCGGTTTCTGCTGCGCGTCGGGCGCCCTCGCGAGCGAAGGCCTGACCTTCTGCCCGTCACGCCGCGTTGCGGCGCGGGCGGCGTACCGTGTGCAGGATCAGACCACACCCAGCAGGGTGGTGCACCCCGGGATTCCGCGGTCGCCGAGCCGCTGAGGTGTGGTCTGATCCTGCATTGGGTACAGGCGCCCTCGAAAGCCCGCGCCGCCACTGCGCGGCGCCGTGCGTCAGCGGGTCGGCAGCGTGGGGATGAGCTGATCGAGGAACGCGGCGGTGTCGGGCCAGCCTTCGACGGCCTGGCAGGCGACGCCCATCGCGAGCACGGGGTAGTCGTTGCCGGCCTCGTCGAGGCGGTCGCCCACGAAGAGCATCTCGTCGAGTGAGATGCCGGTCTGTGAGGCGAGCTGCCGCATGCCGTAGGCCTTGTCGATGCCGCGTTCGGTGATGTCGACCGAGGTCGATCCGCCCGACCGGACCTCGAGGTCGGGAACGCGCGCGGCCACGGCATCCCGCAGCGCGCTCTTCTTCTCACCGGTCGGATCCCAGGCCATCTTGGCGTCGACCGGCGCCGTCTGACCGAGCGCCGAGAAGGTGATCTGCGAGCCGCGGTCCTCGAGGATGTCGCCCCACGTCTCCGACGCCCACAGGCCCAGGCGACGAGCCTCTTCCTCGACGGCGGCGAGCGCGCGCGACTTCTGGTCATCCGTCAGCGTGCGCGCGTAGACGGTCTCGATGCCGCCGGGCGTGAGGCGGTAGTACTGCGTGCCGCAGGTCGGCAGCAGGTGCAGGTGCGCGCGCACCTCATCGGATGCCTCGGGCAGCCGGTCGACGACCTGGGTCGTGAACTGCGCGAGCTGCCCGCCCGAGATGATCGCGACCTCGACGCGCTCGGCGAGCGCGACCAGCAGGTCGCCGATGCGGGGGTCGATCGCGCTCTTCGACGGCGCGAGGGTGTCGTCGAGATCGAACGCGACAAGGCGGGGCGTGGTCATCCGGGCTCCGATTTCGAGGTAGTGCGACGAAGGGCTCCGCCGGTGATACTCCGGTGGAGCCCTTCTGCTGTCGGGGTGACAGGATTTGAACCTGCGGCCTCGTCGTCCCGAACGACGCGCGCTACCAAGCTGCGCCACACCCCGTGGCAACCCTCCGAGTCTACAGCGTCGAGGCGCTCCTGCCGAATCCGTTCACGCGCGGGCGCGCAGGGTGAGAACGGATGCCTCGGGCCGGCAGCCGAAGCGCACCGGCGCGTAGATCGAGTGCCCGAGCCCCGCCGAGACGTTCAGCGGCACGGTGCGGCCGTCGTGCGTCCACGTGCTCAGCCCACGGGCCTGGTCGAGGGGGATGTCGCAGTTCGCGACCAGCGCCGACGGCGAGAACGGGATGCGCACCTGCCCGCCGTGCGTGTGGCCGCCGAAGATCATGTCGGCACCGAGCTCGACGTAGCGGTCGAGCACTCGACGGTACGGCGCGTGCGTCACGCCGAGCGTGAGCGCGGTCGGTTCTGCGCGGTGCAGCAGAGGCCTGCGGCGCAGCTGCTCGAGCGCCGGGGGCAGCGCCTCGAGGTCGTCCCACTCGCGGTGCGCATCGTCGACACCGAACGCGTCGACCCGCAGGCCCGCGGCGGTGACGCTCGCCGCGGTGTTATCCAGGTCCGTCCACCCGAGATCGTCGGTGAAGTAGGCATCCATCGCTGCCGTATCGAGCGCCGGGGCGCTGTCGACGCGGCGCGAAGGCCCCCGGAAGTACAGCAGCGGATTGCGCCCCGACGGGGCGACCTTGTCATTCGAGCCGTGCACGAACAGGCCGGGCACGCCGCGCAGGGGGGCGAAGGCGGCGCGGATGCCCGTGAGTCCGTTCTCGTGACCGAGGTTGTCGCCCGTGTTGATCACGAGGTCGGGCTGCACGCGCTCGGCGAGGTCGGCGATCCACTGCTGCTTGCGGTGCTGCCACGGCGCCATGTGCGCGTCGGAGAGATGCAGCACCGTCAGGCTCGGCGACCCGGCAGGCAGCAGCGCGAGCTCGTGCGCACGCACCGTGAACAGGAAGCGCTCGACGCACGTGCCCCAGATCGTGGCGCCGACGGCCACGGCCCCCGCCGCCGAGACGGCGGCGAGGGCTGTGGACGAAGAGGGTGCGTGGCGGTGACCCGAGGTCACGAGCACTTCTTGGCTTGGAACTGCACCGTGATCTGCGCGCTGCGGTTCACGATGGTGCCGGCGGCAGGGTTCGTGCCGGTGACGGTGCCGTCGTTGCCTGCGCCGTCGCTCTGCGTGCACTGCAGGTCGACCTGCCCGAAGCCCGCGGCGCGCAGGGCCTGCACGGCATCGCCGGGCTTGCCGCTCACCGCCGGCACGGCCACGCCGTTGCCGTTGCTCGGGCTGATCGTGATCGTCGAGCCCGCCGCGACCTTTCCGGCACCCGGATTCTGCTGGGTGATCGTGCCGGCCGCCTCGACGCCGTCGACGGCGTCGCCGACGCTCACGGTGAAGCCCGCGCCCTGCAGGGTCTGCGTGGCCTGGTCGACGCTCATGCCGATGACGGAGGGCAGGTCTTTGAGCACCTGCTTGGTGAGGGCGGAGTCCGGCGCCGGGAACGCGTCTCCGCCATACTTCGCGTTCGCCGCGCCCTGCATCTTCGGCCAGATCGAGTTGCGGATGCGCGAGAGGGGATATCCGGCGACATTGCGCTTGTTGAGCTCGAACTCGCCCTTGACGTTTCCGACCCAGACGACGGTCGTCACCTTGCTCGAGGAGCCATCCATCCAGGTGTGCAGGTACTGGTGGATACCGGTCTTGCCGAAGACCGGCACACCGTCGCCGATGCGTGCACCCACACCCGTGCCGGTCATGACGCCCTGCAGCGTGTAGGCGGCGGTGGATGCCACGGCCGTGGGGATCTTCTGCTCGCAGGTCGTCACCGGGGTGATGTCGTTGCCGTCCTTGTCGATGGCCTTGTCGATCGACTTCGGCTGGCACAGGATGCCGTTCGCCGCGATCGCGGCGTACACCTCGGCCATGTCGATGGGCGCGACGGCCTGGTCGCCCAGCACGTTGTACGCGAGGTTGTCCTGGTCAAGCGCGGTGCCGTCGCCGCGCATCACGCCGAGGCTCATGGCCAGACGGTTGGTGGTGCACACCGGGATGGTCTCTGCCATCGAGAGGAAGCCGGAGTTCAGCGAGTCGCGGGTGAAGTTGTAGATCGTCCCGGCGTAGCCGCTGTTGTTCTCGAAGTTGCCGACCTGGGGTGAGGGGCCGTTTCCGGCGATGACCTTCTGGGTCGCTCCGTCACAGGTCTGCACGGTCTTGGTGCCGACTCGTCCGTTGATCGATTCGTTGACCGAGTGGCCCTGCTCGAGCCAGTTCAGCAGGCTGAAGACCTTGTACGTCGAGCCGGCCGAGTGCCCGCCGCCGCCGTTCGCGGCGCGAACGTTGTAGTTGACCTGGGTGGTCGGCCCGTTCTCGCCGCTGTCGTCGACCGAGTACGGGCGGTTCTGCACCATCGAGAGGATGCGGCCGGTGCCGACCTCGACCTGGATGCCAGAGGCGCCGAGGTTCATGTAGTCGACGTTGGCGGGCACGATCGAGATCGCGTTGAGGCCGTTCTGCTGCAGATCGGGGTCGAGGGTCGTGTAGATCTTCATCCCGCCGCGACGCAGGTTCGCCGCCCGCTTGTCGGCGGCGACGTTCGGGTCGTCGTCGTTGCCGAATGCGGGGTCGGTGAGCAGGATCGAGCGCACGTACTCGCAGAAGAATTCCGCGCCGGAGGCGATCTGGCATCCCTGCGCGCGGGGCGTGATCGCGGGGGTGATCGGCTCGGCTTTCGCGGCGTCGTACTCGGCCTGCGAGATCTTGCCGTCTTCGAGCATGCGACCGAGCACGTAGTTGCGTCGGTCGAACGTCAGCTTGTATCCGTCCGCGGCGCTGTTGAGGGGGTTGCCCGCCTTGTCGGTGGCGGATCCTCCCGGCTTGTCGATGCGGTAGGTGTTCGGTTCCTTCACCATGCCGGCGATCGTCGCCGCCTGGGCGATCGTCAGGTTCGCCGCGTCGGTGTTGAAGTAGTACTGCGCGGCGGCGCCGATGCCGTACACGGTGCCGCCGAAATTCGTGATGTTCAGGTAGCCGAGCAGGATGTCGTCCTTCGACGACTTCTTCTCGAGCTGGATGGCGTAGCGCATCTCTTGGATCTTGCGCTGATAGCCCTCGCTGCCCTTCGAGACCGTGGTCTGGGCGAAGCAGGCGTTGACCTCGTCGGTGTTCTTGGCCTTCGACTCGCAGTTCTGCTGCAGGACGTTCTTCACGTACTGCTGCGTGATCGACGAGCCACCGCGGTTCGAGCCGTTCGACGCGTTGCCGGCGAGGGCGCTGACGGTACCGATCAGGTCGACGCCGCCGTGCGTGTAGAAGTTCTTGTCCTCGCTCGAGATGATCGCGTCGTACATCACCGGGTTGACCTGGTCGAAGGTCACCGGGATGCGGTTCTGGTCGTAGAACCGCGTCATGAGGATGTCGTTGCCGGCGCTGTCCTTGCGGTAGATCTCGGTCGGCAGCATGAGCGGGTCGATCTCGAGGAAGCTCGGCATGTTCTCGAAGGTGTCGAGCGCGCTCGAGGCCGCATAGCCCGACACCGCGATCGCGGGGGTCACTGTCGCGGTGATGAGGACGCCGGCGATCGCGCTCAGGCCGACGAGGCCGGCGAAGCCGCCGAGCACACCGGTGGCCGTCCGTTTGAGTGTAGGCATAGGCTTGATCGTAGGGGAGAACCCTGGGCGAACCCTCGGTGGGCGCCGGGCGTGCCCCGGTGGCGCTGACGTGCTGCGCCCGCCACGACGACGCGATGACGACGCTCTAGGAGAGTCCATGACCACGTGGGAATACCTCACCACGCCGCTGCTGATCCACAACACCGCCGCCATCCTCAACAACTGGGGCAAGCAGGGCTGGGAGCTCGTGCAGGTCGTCCCCGGCCCCGAGGGCGGCCTCGTCGCGTACTTCAAGCGTCCGACCGGCGGCGACGCCGCGGGCGCCGCCAACGCCGGTCTCGGCGCCGCGGCTGTCGCGGCGCAGCAGTTCGAGGGCGAGGGTCACGCGTGAGCGGCGCGATCTCGGCGCAGCTCGCCGAGCTCGGCATCGAGCTGCCCCCGGTGGTTCCGCCGGTCGCGGCCTACATCCCGGCGACCGTGCACGGCGACCTGGTCTACACGTCGGGCCAGCTGCCGATGGTCTCAGGATCCCTGCCCGCGACCGGCAAGGTCGGCGGAGCGGTGGATGCCGCCGACGCGAAGGCCTACGCACGCCAGAGCGCCCTCAACGCGATCGCCGCCGCGGCGGACGTCGTCGGGGGAGTGGATCGCCTGACGCGCGTCGTGAAGGTGACCGGATTCGTGGCATCCGTCCCCGACTTCACCGGACAGCCCGCCGTCATCAACGGCGCGAGCGAACTGCTCGGCGAGGTCTTCGGCGAGGCGGGGCGGCACGCCCGGTCGGCCGTCGGCGTGCCGGTGCTGCCGCTCGATTCGCCGGTCGAGGTCGAGGTCGTCTTCGCGTGGGAGTGAGTCTCGGCTGATGGCGTGGCTCGGGGTCTTGAAGACCCACTTGACGCGGCACTTGCTTTTTGCAAGTATCGCGTCATGAACATCTTCGTGAACTTCCCGGTCGATGACGTCGTGCGCGCCAAGGCCTTCTATTCCGCCCTCGGACTGACCCAGAACGAGGCGATGTCCGACGACAACACCGGCTGCTTCGTGCTCGACGACGACAAGTTCCTCATGGTGGTCTCGCGCGCCCGGCTCGCCGAGGTCGGCGGCACCGAACAGCTCGTCGGCGGGTCGGGAACACCCTCGCCGGTCACGCTGTCGTGGGCGCTCGACAGTAGAGAAGAGGTGGATGCCTTGATGGCCCGTGCCGAGCAGGCGGGAGCCCGCATCGGAGACACCGACGACTACGGCTTCATGTACCAGCGCCAGTTCGACGACCCCGAGGGCTACCACTACTCGCCGTTCTGGGCCGAGCCGGAGCACCCCGCGTCGGCGTGAGCGATCCCGAGGTGCCCGACGTGCCAGAGGTGCCCGAGGCACCCGATGGCCTCGACGCTGCGCTCGCGGTCGTCGGTCAGCGGTGGGCCCTGCGGATCGTCGACTGCCTGCGGGCGGCGCCGCTGCGCTACGGGGATCTGCAGCGCGACCTGGGCATCCCGACGAACATCCTCGCGACGCGCCTGCGTGAACTCGAGCAGGCGGGCGTGCTGTACCGGCTTCCGCTGAAGCACAACAGCCGTGCCTACGCGCTGACCGAGCGCGGCGCCGACCTCGGCGCCGCGCTCGACGCGCTGCGTCAGTGGGGCGACGGGCTCACTTGACCTGCGCCGAGATCACGCTCATGACCGCCGTGTCGGCGAGCGTCGTGGTGTCGCCCACCTCGCGGCCCTCGGCGACATCGCGCAGCAGGCGGCGCATGATCTTGCCCGAGCGGGTCTTCGGCAGCTCACCGACGATGTAGACGTCGCGCGGGCGGGCGATGGGCCCGATCTGCTCGCCGACCCACTTGCGCAGCGAGTCGGCAAGGCCTTCGGGGGAGTGCGCGTTGAGGTAGCTCTGCTTGACGATCACGAAGGCCACGACCGCCTGACCGGTCGTCTCATCCGACGCACCGACGACCGCGGCCTCGGCCACGGCCTCGTTCGCCACCAGCGCCGACTCGATCTCGGTCGTCGACAGGCGGTGGCCCGAGACGTTCATGACGTCGTCGACGCGCCCGAGGAACCACACGTCACCGTCGTCGTCGAGGCGCGCGCCGTCACCCGCGAAGTAGTATCCCTGCTTCTCGAACTTCTGCCAGTAGGTCTCGACGAACCGGTCGGGGTCTCCCCAGATGCCGCGGAGCATCGACGGCCAGGGCTTCGTGATCACGAGCAGCCCGCCGTTGCCGTTGCCGACGTGGTTGCCGTCGTCGTCGACGACCTCGATCGAGATGCCCGGCAGCGGCACCTGCGCCGAGCCAGGCTTGGTCTCGGTGACGCCGGGCAGGGGCGAGATCATCGCCGCGCCTGTCTCGGTCTGCCACCACGTGTCGATGATCGGGGTCGTGTCGGCACCGATGATCTCGCGGTACCACATCCACGCCTCGGGGTTGATGGGCTCACCCACCGAGCCGAGCAGGCGCAGCGACGAGAGATCGAACTGCTGCGGGATCTGACGGCCGAGCTTCATGAACGAGCGGATCGCGGTCGGCGCGGTGTAGAGGATCGTGACGCCGTACTTCTCGATGATCTCCCACCAGCGTCCGGGATGCGGGGTGTCGGGCGTGCCTTCGTAGAGAACCTGCGTGGTGCCGACGGCGAGCGGCCCGTAGGCGACGTAGCTGTGGCCGGTGACCCAGCCGATGTCGGCCGTGCACCAGAACACGTCGGTCTCGGGGTGGATGTCGTGCAGCACCCGGTGGGTGAAGGCCGCCTGCGTCAGGTAGCCGCCGGAGGTGTGCAGGATGCCCTTGGGCTTTCCGGTGGTGCCCGACGTGTACAGGATGAACAGGGGGTTCTCGGCGGGGAACGGCTGTGCGTCGTGGTCGGCGGAGGCCGCGGGCACCGCGTCGTGCCACCAGATGTCGCGGCCCTCGGTCCACGAGACCTCGTTCTCGGTGCGCCGCACGACGAGGACGTGCTCGACCGTCGTCTGCGGCCCGTTGCCGCGGTCTGCGAGCGCCTGGTCGACGGCGGGCTTGAGCGGCGAGACCCGTCCTTTTCGGTACCCGCCGTCCGAGGTGATCACGACCTTCGCCCCGGCGTCGTCGATGCGCGTGCGCAGGCTGTCGGCCGAGAACCCGCCGAAGATGACCGAGTGGATCGCGCCGAGGCGCGCCACCGCGAGCATCGCGGCGATCGCCTCGGGGATCATCGGCAGATAGATCGCGACGCGATCGCCGGGCTCGACGCCCAGGTCGGTCAGCACGTTGGCGACGCGCTTCACCTCGTCGGTGAGTTCGGCATAGGTCACGGCGCGCGAATCGCCGGGCTCGCCTTCCCACAGCAGGGCGACGCGGTCGCCGTTCCCCGCCTCGACGTGACGGTCGAGGCAGTTGTACGCGACGTTGAGCTCGCCGTCGGCGAACCACTGCGCGAACGGAGGATTCGACCAGTCCAGCACCTGCGTGAACGGCGTGTGCCAATGCAGGGTGCGCGCCTGCTCGGCCCAGAAGAGCTCGCGGTCGGCATCCGCCTGCGCATACAGCTCGGCAGTGCCGACGGCGTTCGCGGCGAACTCGGGCGAGGGGGCGAAGTGCCGGTCCTCGTTCAGCAGGTGGTCGATCTGACTGCTCATGTGCGCGCTCCTTTGCGGCGGTGAACTCCGGTGGCCGTTTCCGCACAACCATCGGGACGATGCAGGCCATTGAGTCACATTCCGGGGACTCCTCACTACCGCCGATAGTAGGGGGGGACGGATCCAGGGCGAACTCACTGATATATCAGTGCGACACGGCGAATATTGCGTTCGCGGTCGGTTAAGAGTCATAAGCTCGGTGGCGGCCGAACTCTTGATTCTGGCGCCGTGGCAGCAGGCTCCCCCCGCCGGCTGCTGCGTTGGCGGCATCCCATTCCCCCCAATGGGATGCCGCCCTCTTTTTGCCGCGACACGTCGGCCGGGGCGGCGCCGTCGCCTTCTCCCCAGGCAGCCTTTTTCGACGACTGTCCACGGATGAGCGTCGTGCGTGCCCACGACGGCTCCCCGCGGCTTAGCGTCGGGGAATGTCCGAGCCGTTCGTCATCCGCCGCCGCGTTCCCGAAGCGGTGCGCCGTGTCGGCGGCGCTCCGCGAGAGTGGCCGGATGCCGGGGCGTCGGCGGGATCCGGGGCATCCGGGGCATCCACTGCTCCGCGGAGCGCGGTCGACACGAATGATGCGCCGGGTGCGCTCGCTGTGCCTGTCGCGCCGGTGCGTCGCGAGCTGCCGGATCATCCTGCACTGGCTCCGCTGCGCGACGTGCTGTCCGACCCGGCGGTCACGGATGTGTTCGTGAACGGCACCGACGGGCTGTTCGTCGACCGCGGCGCGGGGGTGGAGCCCGTGACGGGGTGGTCGGCGGGGGCCGACGAGCTGCGCGCGCTCGCTGTGGCGCTCATCGGCATCGGAGGGCGGCATCTCGACGACGGCGCACCCCTGGTCGACGTGCGGTGGGAGCACGGCGCGCGCGTGCACGCGGTGCTGCCGCCGGTCGCCTGCTCGGGTGCAGCGATCTCGATCCGCCTGCCGCAGGTGGAGCTGCCCGACCTCGACACGCTCGGCGTGCGGGGCATGTTCGATGCGGTGACCGGCGCCCGCCTCGAGTCTCTGGTGGCGCGGAGGACGAATCTGCTCGTGACGGGAGCGACCGGTGCGGGAAAGACGACACTGCTGGCGGCGCTGCTCGGCCGGGTGCCGGCCACGGAGCGCATCGTCACGATCGAGGATGTCGCCGAGCTGCGCATCGCGCATCCGCACCACGTGCGTCTCGAGGCGCGCCAGCCCAACCTCGAGGGCGTCGGCGCGGTGTCGCTCGCCCGGCTCGTGCGCGAGGCGCTGCGGATGCGGCCCGATCGACTCGTGGTCGGCGAGTGCCGCGGCGAGGAGGTGCGCGAGCTGCTGACCGCGTTGAACACGGGACATGCGGGTGGGGCCGGCACGGTGCATGTCGGCAGCATCCGCGACCTGCCGGCCCGGCTCGAAGCTCTCGGCGCGCTCGCGGGCATGGATGATCGCGCGACGGCGCGGCAGGTCGTCAGCGCGATCGGCGTCGTCGTGCACGTGGAGAGGGGGCCCGACGGCGTGCGGAGGATCGCGGGGTTCGCACGCCCCGTGCTCGATGACGGACATCTCGCGGTGGAGGCGGTGACGTGAGAGGGCGGACGAAGGATGCCCCCGACGCCGCGGCGACCTCGGCCAGCGTGCAGCGCCTCGCCGTGCTGCTTGAGGCGGGCATCGCGCCGCCGCGCGCATGGGAACTGCTCGCCGAGTCGGGCGACGAAACCGCCGCCGCGGTCGCAGGTGCCCCCGCAGGCAGCCGCGTCGGTGACATCCTGGCGGTGCGCGGCGAGGCATGGGGTGATGTCGCCGTCGCGTGGCGGGTCGCCGAGACGGTCGGCGCACCGCTGGCACCGAGCCTGCGCCGCTTCGCGGACGCGCTGCGCGACGCTCAGGAGACCCGTGACGATGTCGCGGTGGCCCTTGCCGACCCGGCATCCACCGCTCGCCTCGTCGGATGGCTGCCGCTCGTCGCGATCGCGTTGAGTCTCGCGCTGGGCTTCGACATCGCCGCCACGCTGACGCAGCCCGCAGGGATCGTCTGCGCGCTCGCCGGCCTGTCGCTCATGCTTGCCGCCCGCCGCTGGAGCGGGCGCCTCGTCGCGAAGGCGCAGCCACCTGCCGACCTGCCCGGCGTGCAGGCCGACACCGTGGCGATCGCCCTCTCGAGCGGAGTGTCGATCGAGCGAGCCCTCGCGGTGGTCGCGGCCGCCGGCGGGGGCGAACCCGACGACGAGATCCGCGACGTGCTCGCGCTGTCGCAGCGCGCCGGTGCGCCCGCCGTCGACCTGTTGCGTGCGACGGCGATCGAGGCGCGCCGCCGTCGCCGCACCGAGGGGCGCTTACGCGCGGCGCGCCTCGGATCGCGGCTGCTGCTGCCGATGGGGCTGTGCACCCTGCCCGCCTTCCTGCTGCTCGGCGTCGCGCCGATGCTGCTGTCGGTCCTCGCCGGATCGATGCCCGTTCTCACCGCGCCCTGACGCGGCCCCGTCGTGCCTGTCCACACCGAAACGAAGGAGTCACCCCATGACCATCACTCGTCCCCAGACCGCGCTTCTCGGGCCCCGTCGTCGCAACGAGTTCGACCTGCCGCCCCTGTCCGGCCGACGTGCCGCCGAACTGTTCGGCGACGACACCGGCGCGGCGACCGCGGAATATGCTGTGGCCACGATGGCGGCAGTGGCATTTGCCGGCTTGCTCGTCGTCATCATGCGCTCCGATGAGGTGCGGGGCATCCTCACCGACCTCATCCGTCGCGCGCTGACGGTCTCGTGAGCGACGCGCCGTGATTGGGCGCGCGGTGAGCCGGTCAGGGGAGCGCGGATCGGCGACCGCCGAGTTCGCGGTCGTCGTGCCGGCCGTCGTGCTGCTCATCGCCCTGACGGTCGGCAGCCTCGCCGCGGCCGGCCGCCAGGTGCGCCTCGAGCAGGCGGCGGCGCAGGCCGCACGGCTGGCGGCGCGAGGCGAGTCTGACGCGCGGGTCGCGGGCATCGTGACTGCCGTCGCGGGCGGCACGCTCGGCGGTGTCGACCGTGACGGTGACCTCGTGTGCGTGACCACGACGGCGTCGGCGGGTGTGCCGTTGCCGCTGCCCGCGCTCACTGCGCGGTCGTGCGCGCTCGCCGGTGCTGAGTTCGGGGGTGAGTGATGGCGGGGGTCGCCGTGGGCGTGGGAGCGCTGGCCATCGCCGCGACCCTCGCCGTCGGCATGGGCACGGTGGGAGCGGCTGCGGTGCGATCGGCGCGAGCCGCGGGTGCGGCCGATGCGGCGGCGCTGGCTGCGGCTGATGCCGCGTCGGGAGCGGCGCTGGGGGTGCCGTGCGAGCGCGCCGCCGAGGTCGCATCGGCGTCCGGGGCATCCGTCATCTCGTGCGACCTCGACGGCATGATCGCGACCATCCGAGTGCATGTCGGAAGTGGTCCGTTCGCCGCCGAAGGGCGAGCCCGGGCGGGGCCCCCACCGGGGCTCCGCCCGGGGTGACAGATGGCTTGTGGTTCGACCCAGCCCCTGGTCGTGCTTCTGAGGGATCCGCAATGCCCGTTCGGATACCAGTACCCCGGGCACGCCCGCGGCGAATGCGAAATCGTCCTCGCCCGCGGTGCCGCCATCGGCTTTCGCCCGCCCATGGCCCTGGGTCTTCTCGAAGAACAGCACCATTGCCGAGCCCGAACGGAGACTCGGGCGAAACGGACAACAACGGGCCTGCATGCCGCTGAGACGCGGTGATCAGAGCTTCGCGCCGGCTACGCTCGGTCGGCTCACGTCGTACGGATCAGGCTGTCGGGCTTCGAAGAGACTCTCCAGTGCTTCGTCGCCGTGAGCACGGGCGAACGGCCACGGGTTGCCTTGCGACCGGAACGGACCGGATGCCGCGGGACCCACTGATCGCGGAAGGACCAGATGTTGCGGATGCGTCGCGTCTGGTCAGATCTCGAGGCGTCGCAACGAGTATGTCTCGGGTATTGTGTCGTGCTGGTAGTAGTGCAAATAGATGTCGCCCGCCTCGGTCGCGTCGAACACCTCGTTCGCGAACACCGTCTGTATATGCTCCGCCCACGGCACCTGCGCCACAGGCTCAGCGAACTGATCGACGACCGGCCTGCCCACGACGAAGTGATCAGCTACCTCATTGTCACCGTGCGACACCCGCATCTCCAGCGTCATCCGCTCTGCCGAACCAGCCGACTGCAGGTAGGAAAAGGGATACCCAACCGGTAGCTTGTCGGCGAAGCGGAGTCCTTCCGGAAGGCGCCACAAAGACGTTGCGAAGTCCTCTTCGCCGTCAAGCACTGCGAGTCCCCGACGAACCTCATCCTCGAGCGGCCGGTAACTATCCGTGATCTCCCAGGACGTTCGACCATTCGCGGTGGTCGCATGGGACGGTACCTGTGCAGACATTGGGTTTCAATCCCACTCGACCTTGATGAGCTTGACGCTGGTCACCTGGATCTGTCGACCATCAAGAGGGGTTATCCGAGGGGGAGTTGGCGGTGGTGGTAGGTGGTGGGGATGGTGTCGGTGAGGAAGTAGGCGTAGAAGATGTCGGCGGCTTCGTCGGCGGTGAATACTTCGTTCGGGTAGACGCGGGTGCTGCGGCGTCCGTCGTCCCACGGGATCACCTCGGACGGATCACCGGCCTGCGGGTCGCCGGGCTTGCCGATGACGTACTGGTGGGCGATGCCGGAGGCATCCACCGTGCGCAGTTCCACCGTGAGCGCCTGCGCCGACCCCGCACACTGGAGGTAGTTCTCCGAGAACGGGAGCTCGTGCAGCAGATTCGACCCCTCCGGCGCAAGCCACAAACTGTATGCCCAGTACGACGTGCCATCCATCTGGTTCAGCGAGTAGCGGATCTGATCCGGATAAGGCCGGACGATGTCCAAAAGCTGGCCGCCGCCGCTGCCATTCATCTGCCTGACGTGTGTTCTCACGGTCACGGTACGTGCTCCACAATCACTTTGACGATTCGGGTGGTCTCACCGTTGAGGGACTCGGTTGTCAGTGTTCGATGAGGCCTTGGAGTTCGACGGCGACTTGGATGGAGGCGATGGTGTCGCGTTTGTGGAGGTTCGCGATCTTCCGGGAGCCGCCCATCGACAGGAGCGGCACGTAGATGAACGATTGGTCGAACTCGAGCGGGCCGTGGGCGGCGACCGCCTTCGGGAACACATCCCACTTGAACGCACGTGTGAGGTGTTTCTCGCCGCCGACTCGGATCAATGTGAATACTGTGTCCATTGAGCCGAGTCCGCCGGTGTCGTTCAGTCGGTAGAAGATGCCGATGACGCCGACGCTGGGTTCCCAGGTGATCAGATCCCCGAGCCCGGTGACCATGATCGGGATCGAGATCCCGTCGCCCTGAGTTTTGCCGATGCAGTCACCGACTTCGGTTTCGTAGAGTTTCGGGTCGATGATGCGGATGAATCCCTCCGCGAACGTCCCGTACCCGTATGTTTCCCACACCTCGACAAGTTCAGCCGGCACCCGGCCGCGATATTCCTCGATGATCTCCGCCGGTACCGGCGCGTGCGGAACGAAATCGACGATCTCCACCATGCCCTCACCGTAGCGTGCGGGCCGGTGGTCGCTCGCGTTGCGGATCATCACCCGAGGGGGAGTTCGCGGTGGTGGTAGGTGGTGGGGATGGTGTCGGTGAGGAAGTAGGCATAGAAGATGTCGGCTGCTTCGTCGGCGGTGAACACTTCGTTCGGGTAGACGCGGGTGCTGCGGCGTCCGTCGTCCCACGGGATCACCTCGGACGGATCACCGACCTGTTCCCCATCGGGCTTCCCGATGACGTACTGGTGGGTGACGCCGCTGGCATCCACCGTGCGCAGTTCCACCGTGAGCGCCTGCGCTGACCCCGCACACTGGAGGTAGTTCTCCGAGAATGGGATCTTCTCCAGCAGGTCGGCGCCCTTCGGCGCGCGCCACAGGCTGAACGCCCAAAACGAGGTGCCATCCATCTGGTTCAGCGAATAGCAGAACTGATCGGGATACGGGCGGATGTCGTCGTCGAATGGCCCGCGGCTGTAGCCGTTCATCTCAGCGACGTGTGTGACGGGGGTCAT